>JBATWM010000031.1:0-35454 GCA_049672605.1 Sulfurimonadaceae bacterium | reverse complement strand
AAGTTGAATCAATGACTATTCGAACATTTTTGCAAATATATGCTCTCAATTAAACTATGGTTGTCAAGATTTATAAAACACAGATTAAACAGTAGATATAGAAGGAAAAGTAGTGGCGTAGTGACGATATGGCAAAGAAAGATGCTAAGAGAATGTATTTTGGCTGAAGTAATAAAGAGCTTAACGATACTTTGATAGCGAAGCGAGTTTGAAGTCGAAGTTACTGTATGAAAAAAAGTTTGTTTGGATTGTGAAATTGAATGGGAAAAAAGTAGTGGCGCGGTGGACGAGACTCGAACTCGCGACCCCCTGCGTGACAGGCAGGTATTCTAACCAACTGAACTACCACCGCGCATTTAACAATAATTATGGTGGGCATTACAAGACTCGAACTTGTGACATCTACCTTGTAAGGGTAGCGCTCTACCAACTGAGCTAAACGCCCATTTTATAACACCTAATTTGGCGACCCCTAAAGGATTTGAACCTCTGTTCCTACCATGAAGTGATAGTGTCCTTGGCCACTAGACGAAAGGGTCAAGTTGAACAATAAGTATGGTGGGCATTACAAGACTCGAACTTGTGACATCTACCTTGTAAGGGTAGCGCTCTACCAACTGAGCTAAACGCCCTTTTTTTTCATGCTTTTTGCTTTACTCTGCGTTAACATTTCTCTCGGATACTGACGTATACCTCGTTCAACGTTGCCTTGATTAAAACTAAAATCATTTCAAAAAGTCTTCTTTAGGATCAAGCAAAGAAAAAACTCGTTTTTTGTGCTAGTTGTGCTTAAGGTTTTAGCGTAGTGTACTGATCGTACATAAGCTGAAAGCTTCAGTGCAAATAGTGCAAAAAATGGCGCGGTGGACGAGACTCGAACTCGCGACCCCCTGCGTGACAGGCAGGTATTCTAACCAACTGAACTACCACCGCAACCGTAAAAATGGTGTCCCGTGATGGATTCGAACCATCGACATCCTCATTAAAAGTGAGATGCTCTACCAACTGAGCTAACGAGACGCACTAACAAGCTAGCGTACTAGTGTTTGTGAGGCGAAATTATAGGCAAAACATTCTTTGATGTCAAGAGCTTTTTACTATTTTTTGAAAAAAACTTTTTTATCACCTAAAACAAGCATTTTCAAAGCAGTCAAAGCACTCTGTTGTTGGATGTAATTTCGATCGCCCTTGAAGTGACAAGTTACGACCTTTTCATACATTTCAGATTTAACACCAATCACGACGGTGCCTACCGGTTTCTCTTCACTGCCACCGTCTGGTCCTGCAACACCACTGACAGCAAGTGCGTAATTTGCTTTAGAAATAGCAAGTGCACCTCCACACATCTCAGAGACAACAGCCTCACTGACGGCGCCATTTTCAACTAAGGTGCTGTTCTCTACTGCCAGCCAATTCTCTTTTAAGATATTGGAGTAAGTGACTAATGAACCTTCAAATACAGATGAGGCACCGGCATGTGAGGTGAAATAATAGGCCAAGAGTCCTCCTGTGCAACTCTCTGCAAGCGTAATCTTTTGATCTGTTTCGAGTGTTGCATCAATGATGTGCTGAACAAGATCTTCTGCGACAATGACATTTGCAGGGTGCCTCTGTCTGGTTATCTCTATAAATTTATCGATGGAACCGTATGTTTTACATTGTACTTCTACCTCCACCCATTCATCAACGATCTGCGAAAAAGCAAGTACAACGTCAAATTGTTTGGCCAGAGGTTTTAAAAGGTCTATCACCTCTTTGATCGCTGTCTCGAAAAAGTGTAATCTCTGTTTTGTTGTAGGGTCTAATAACAGTTGTTGCGGCAGCTCTTGAGATTCTTGAGCCTGAATGACATTGACAGTAGAGTTCTTGATCTCCAGAAGGTAGCTCTCTTTTGTGAAGTTTTCGCATTGTGAAGGAATTAGCATCTGCTCTTTGAGTACAAGTTTGTCATCTATTACAGTACATAGCAGTTTGCCGACCAATGTAAAACTCTTTTTATTACTGATGACGTAGATCTTTTCATAATGGACAACTCTGTTTTCAAGCTCAGCGAAGAAATTCCGATCGGCTTCAAGAAAATACTCAACGGAATTGAGTGCACCGTCTGCTTCGATCAGCCGGATGATGTAGTCCCTAAATGGGTGGTTTTGGGTGAAAATATTGCCAATAAAATATAGACGTTTTTTCAAAGTATGCTCCAACTTGAAGATAGCACTATCTAGTATATGAGAAGTATAACACAATGCTATAATGACGTAAGATATGCTCATAATAAATGAGAAAAATGGAAATTTATAGTCTATCTACGCTTCATTTTTAAAATACAATTTCTTAAATCTTACCATCTCTTTGCCTCCGGTGAACGTCTCTACAGTGCAGTAGTCCCACATTGTCAGCCCTTTTTAAATCCTATAAGGATATAATCCAAAAAATTTTAAACTGAAAACCGAGGGTAGCATGGATTATAAAGAGACTCTTTTATTGCCTAAAACAGACTTCCCAATGCGTGGGAACCTTGTTCAAAACGAGCCTAAGCGTTATAAAGCCTGGGATGAGAACAAGATTTATGAGAAGATGAAGAAAAACCGTGAAGGTGCAGAACATTTCACGCTGCATGATGGACCACCATATGCCAATGGTCATATCCACATCGGTCACGCCCTCAACAAGGTCTTAAAAGACATCATCATCAAGTTCAACTACTTCAACAACAAGTCTGTGCGTTTTACGCCGGGTTGGGACTGTCATGGTCTACCGATCGAGCAGCAAGTTGAGAAGAAACTTGGCGGCAAGCAGAAAAAAGAGCTGCTGAGTACGGGTGAAGTGCGTAAACTTTGTCGTGATCATGCTGCTAAATTTGTGGACATTCAAAAAGAGGAGTTCAAGACACTTGGTATTCTTGCTGATTGGCAGAAACCTTATCTGACAATGGACTACAAGTTCGAAGCAAACATCTACCGTACACTTTGTGATGTCGCAAAAAAAGGTCTTTTGATCGAGCGTTCTAAGCCTGTTTACTGGTCATGGGCAGAACGTACAGCCCTGGCTGAAGCAGAAGTGGAGTACGAAGACAAAGAGTCTCACTCTATCTACGTCGCGTTTGAGCTTAGTGATGAGTCGAAAGTGCGTATGGGCATCGAAGGTAAGGCCGGTTTGGTCATCTGGACCACGACACCTTGGACGCTTCCGGCAAATGTCGGTATCTCACTTAACCCGGAAGAGAAGTATGTGCGAACCAGCGATGGTTACATCGTGGCAGAGAAACTTTACAATGAGAACATTGAAAACGGTGTTTTTTCCGGAGAAGTCGTTCAGACATTTGATGCTGTCCAGTTTGACAATTTTCATGCTGTCAACCCTCTAAACGGTCGTTCATCACACATCGTTTTAGGTGACCATGTATTGATGGAAAATGGTACAGGTTGTGTTCATACTGCACCGGGTCATGGTGAAGATGACTACCGTGTTGGTCTAAAATACAACCTTGATGTCATTATGCCGGTTGATGAGACAGGCTGTTTTGATCAGACAGTGGTTCGCGAAAGACTACTTCCTAACCCAGAAGAGTTTGTCGGTAAACACATCTTCAAATCAAATGAGCCGATCTTAGAGCTTCTTGGTGAGTCTCTGTTGAAAGTAAGCAAGTTTACACACTCATACCCACACTGCTGGCGTTCACATACACCATTGATCTTCCGTGCGACAAAGCAGTGGTTTATTGCTGTTGATCAGAAGCCGGTAGGCGAAGAACGTACCCTTCGTGAGATCGCTCTTGAAGAGATTGGTAAAACTTCTTTCTACCCGGAGACAGGTCGTAAACGTTTGACTTCAATGGTTGAAAACCGTCCTGACTGGTGTATCTCTCGTCAACGTGACTGGGGTGTGCCAATTGCACTTTTCCGTGTAAAAGCAACCGGTGAAGTCATTTTGGATGAGAAGGTTCTTAACTTTATTGCGATGGTCTTTGAGATGCAAGGTTCTGATGCTTGGTACACCATGGATATCGGTCAACTTCTTTACCCAGGTTCAGGGTATAAACCAGAAGAGTTAGAGAAAGTCACTGATATTCTTGATGTTTGGTTTGATTCAGGATCAACATGGAATGCGGTGCTTAAGTCTCGTAACTATGATGCAGGCCAGTACCCGACTGATCTTTACGTTGAAGGTTCCGACCAACACCGTGGTTGGTTTCAATCTTCTCTCTTTTTAAGTGCTGCCGTTCAGTCTAAAGCACCTTATAAAGGAATCTTGACACACGGCTTCACTGTTGATGCCAAGGGTGAAAAGATGTCTAAGTCCAAGGGTAACGTTGTTGCTCCGGACAAGGTAATTAAACAGTACGGCTCTGAGATACTTCGTTTCTGGGTCGCGATGAGTGATTATCAGACAGACTTGAAGATCTCTGATGAGATCTTGAAGCAGATCGCTGAGCAGTACCGCAAACTGCGTAACACCTTTAGATTCCTTCTGGCAAACATCGATGACCTTGAAACTATCATGCCATACGCAGAGATGGGTGAGCTCGATCGCTGGATCGTCTCTAAAGCACAAGGGGTTTTTGATGAGACACACAAGCAGTTTAGTGAATACAATTTTGTAGGCGGTATGAGTACGCTTAATAACTTTGTTGTTAATGAGCTCAGCGGTATTTTTATGGATATCACTAAAGACAGACTCTATTGTGATGCAAAAGATGATGCACACCGTCGCGCTTCTCAAAGTGCAATGGCTATGATCACGAAGTCACTGCTTGGTCTGATCGCACCGATCTTGACCTACACGGCTGATGAGATCATGGAGAGTGCACCAGCAGTTATCAAAGGTGATGCTGAAAACATCTTCGACATGGTCTACACACCGATCAATGTTGAGTACAGTCTATTTGACGAAAACTATATGATGAAAGCGCGCGAAGGTTTCTCTGAAGTGGTGGATGGTCTCAAAAAAGAGAAACGTATTAAAAGCACTCTTGAGCTATTGATCTATACTGATGCTGTAAAGATCAATGCTCTCCCGCAGATCGAAGCAGAAGATTGGTTCGTTGTCTCTGGCATTAAAGCCGGAACACCAGCTGAAAGCCTTGGTACATTCGAAGTTAATGGCGATACGTTTGTTATCGGTATAGCAACAGAAGCGAAGTGCCCACGTTGTTGGAAGTTCCACTCTAAAAATGAAGAGAGTCTTTGTGTGCGTTGTGATAAGGTTATGAATGTTTGATATGACACAGCCGGTAAGTGCAATGACAATTATTGTGACGATCATTATTATCGTCGCCGTCTCTCTTCTTGGCGTCTATGCAGTAAAAAAAGCAAAAAAGGATAATGTGTGATTACACTTAAAGAAGCCCTTAGCCTCTCGAAAGAGGAGCTAGCCACTTTTAAAGAAGATCTTAAAAAGCAGATCGAAGCTTACCCTGAGCTCAATGCTTATGTTGATGTCAACAACGTAGGTGAGGGTGTGCCGATCGCGATCAAAGACAATATCCAAGTCAAAGATTGGTCGGTTACTTCGGGTTCAAAGATCTTGCAGGGTTACATCGCACCTTATAACGCGACCGTTATCAACAAGTTGACAGAGGCAGGTCTTTCACCATTTGGCCGTACCAATATGGATGAGTTTGCGATGGGCTCAACAACTGAGAGTTCATGTTATGGGATCACTCAAAACCCGCACAATCCTAACTGTGTACCGGGTGGCTCATCAGGTGGATCTGCAGCAGCTGTCGGTGCAGGACTTGCTATTGCAGCACTGGGTTCTGACACGGGCGGCTCAATCCGTCAACCGGCAGCCTTTTGCGGGATCGTTGGTATGAAACCGACTTACGGTCGTGTGAGCCGTTATGGTCTAGGTGCGTACGCAAGTTCACTTGACCAGATCGGACCGATGACACAAAACGTTGAAGATGCAGCAATTCTTTATGACATTATCAGCGGTCATGATGTGAAAGATTCGACAAGTTATGAGAACAACGATAAAGTATCTGACAAGTTGGATGCTTCTCGTAAATTGACGATCGCCATTATCCCTGAACATGTTAAAGATGCTAGCGACGACATTAAAAAAGGGTATGACAAAGCAGTTGAAGCACTCAAAGCGGCTGGCCATACTATCGTCGAAAAGAGCTTGATGGACGGTAAGTATGATATCTCTGCTTACTATGTTACGGCAACAGCTGAAGCAACAACGAACTTGGCACGTTATGACGGTATCCGTTACGGAAACCGCAAAGAGGGTGAAAACCTTAATGATCTTTATGTCAGAACACGTTCAGAAGGTTTTGGCGATGAAGTGAAGCGTCGTATCTTGCTGGGCAACTTTGTTCTCTCTAGCGGTTACTACGACGCTTACTATGTCAAAGCGCAAAAAGTCCGTCATCTCATTAAAGATGAGTACGCAAAACTTTTTGCTGAAGTCGATCTTATCTTAAGCCCGGTCGCTCCGCGTACGGCGTATGAGGTCGGTGCTTTGGAAGATCCGCTTGAGATGTATTTGAGTGATATCTATACCATCTCAGTAAACCTCGCCGGTCTGCCTGCAATTTCGCTTCCGGTAGACACAGCAGAAAACGGCATGCCGGTCGGTCTTCAACTGATCGCCAATGCTTATGAAGAGCAGACACTGTTTGACGGTGCCCTCTCATTAGAAAAACAATTAAATTCATAAACCAAGGAAAACACAATGAATATCCGTAAACGCGCATTAACATTCGAAGACGTTCTATTAGTCCCTCAGTACTCAGAAGTACTCCCAAAAGAAGTAAGCCTAGAGAGTATGCTGACTCGTAACATCAAACTAAACATCCCAATGGTCTCAGCGGCGATGGACACCGTGACAGAGTACCGCGCAGCGATCGCTATGGCGCGTCTTGGCGGTATCGGTATTATCCATAAAAATATGGATATTACAACACAGGCCAGACAGGTAAAACAGGTGAAGAAATCAGAGAGCGGAATGATCATCGATCCTGTCTCGGTCACTGCGGATGCAACATTGAGAGAGGCAGATATCAAAATGGGCGAGCTCCGTATTAGTGGTGCCCCTGTTGTTGATGAAAACGGTAAGCTAATTGGTATCTTGACAAACCGTGACATGCGTTTTGAGAAAGATTATTCCAAAAAAACTGGTGATGTTATGACCAAAATGCCGCTGGTCACCGGTACAAAAGGGATGTCACTAGACGATGCAGCAGACATCATGCACCAACATAAGATCGAGAAACTTCCTGTTATTGATGAGGCAGGTGTACTTCAAGGTCTATATACGATTAAAGATATCAAAAAACGTATAGAGTATCCTAATGCCAACAAAGATGACTTAGGTCGTCTTCGTGTTGGTGCGGCTATTGGTGTGGGTCAGATGGATCGTGCTAGAGCACTAGTCGAGGCGGGCGTAGATGTTCTGGTTCTTGACTCAGCACATGGTCACTCGAAAGGTATTATCGATACGGTAAAAGCGATCAAAGCAGAAATGGATGTAGACGTTATTGCGGGTAATGTTGCGACAGGTGAAGCTGTTGAAGCATTAGCTGAAGCTGGCGCTGATGGTGTTAAAGTCGGTATTGGACCGGGTTCTATCTGTACAACGCGTATCGTGGCGGGTGTTGGTGTTCCACAGATGTCTGCTATCGACGAGTGTGCTGCTGTCGGGCGCAGACTCGGTGTACCTATCATCGCTGATGGTGGTATTAAGTACTCTGGAGAGATCGCTAAAGCACTAGCTGTTGGTGCTAGCTGTATTATGGCCGGTTCTCTGCTTGCGGGTACAGAAGAGTCACCGGGTGACCTTATTAACTTCCAGGGACGTCAATACAAATCATACCGCGGTATGGGTAGTATCGGTGCGATGCAAAAAGGTTCAACTGATCGTTATTTCCAAGAGGGAACAGCGGCAGACAAACTTGTTCCAGAAGGAATTGAAGGACGTGTGCCTTTCCGTGGTTCAATTGCCGGGATCGTTCATCAGATGATGGGTGGTCTTCGTGCATCAATGGGTTATTGTGGTTCTGAGAGCATTGACGTGTTCTGGCAAAAAGCTGAGTTTGTTGAGATCACCTCTGCAGGTCTTAAAGAGTCTCATGTTCATGACGTTCAGATCACTGCCGAGGCACCAAACTACCACGTTTAGCCAAAGGCTAAACGCGATGGAATTTTGAATTCTTAATGATGAATGTTGAATGATGGTATGCTTTTTCAAAAGCCCTTATTATTCATTATGACACTGTTTGATGGAACCAAATAAGATGAAAAAAGAAGCATTAAACATTCAAAATTCAGCATTTAACATTCGCTATGCCGGTTTCTGGATCCGCTTTTTAGCAGTCTGGATCGATACGGCGTTGCTTGTCATACCGATAGCTTTTATTGTCTATTTGGTGAGCGGCGGTGCGTGGTTAGACTTTTCAGACTTTTCTCAAAGTATCACTTTGGCACAAAACGGTGAGATACTTTCTGCACTGCAAAGTATGCCAAAAGCTAGTATGAAATGGGAATCACTGTTTGAGTTGACAATCGCCGGTGTGACCATTCTTTTTTGGAAAAAGTTCTCAGGTGCAACGCCAGGTAAGAAACTGCTGGGTATCCACGTGGTTGATGCTAAAACATACGGAGAGATAAATAACAAACAAGCGATTATTCGTTATATTGGTTATATTATTTCTACCATCCCCTTGGCCGTTGGGTTTTTAATGGTCGGCTTTAGAAAAGACAAACGTGCACTGCATGATCTACTCGCAGAGACAGTGGTCGTTTATAAATAGATTGAGATTTTTCAATTAACATCATGTTTGGTCTGATGTTTATTTAAAAGTTTCACATAAAAGGATAGATATGCATTTTCAAACAGAGGCACTACACGCAGGTTACGAGAAAGATTCTCAGTCAACTATGGCTGTACCGATTTACATGAGTACAGCGTATGAGTTTCGCGACGTTGAACATGCAGCCAACCTTTTTGCACTTAAAGAGCTTGGCAATATCTATACCCGTCTTAATAACCCGACAACAGATGTCTTTGAAAAACGTTTTGCTCAGCTAGAGGGCGGCGAAGCGGCGCTTGCAACATCTAGCGGTATGTCAGCGATCTTCTATGCTATTGCCAATGCTGCCGAAGCAGGGGACAACATCGTCTGTGCTTCACAGCTTTATGGCGGGTCATTAACACTCTTCTCCCACTCGTTAAAACGTTTTGGTATTGAAGCACGTTATTTTGATGTGCAAAATCCGCAAGAGGCCGAAGCGCTTATTGACGACAAAACAAAAGTGATCTTTTTTGAGACATTGACCAACCCAAGTATTGATGTGGCGGACATAGCTGCGATCACAGCAATAGCTGACAAATATGATGTTTTAAGTGTCGTTGATAATACGGTAGCAACACCGGCACTTTGTCGTCCATTTGAACATGGTGTTGATGTGGTTGTTCATTCGGCCAGTAAATATACAACAGGTCAGGGTCTTGCTATCGGCGGGATCATGGTTGAACGTAAAGGCTTGGTCGATAAGATCAAAGGTAATGCACGTTACAACCACTTTAATGAGCCGGACAGCTCATACCATGGTCTAGTCTATGTTGATGTCCCTCTGCCTCTCTATACCCTTCGTGCACGTCTATCGCTGCTACGTGACTTGGGTGCTGTCAGTTCACCGTTTAACTCATGGCTCTTTATTCAAGGTCTAGAGACCCTTTCACTTCGTATGAGAGAGCACTCTAAGAATGCTTTGATGTTGGCAGAATTTTTGGAAAAACATCCAAAAGTATCAAAGGTCAATTACCCGGGACTACCGTCAAATAGTAACTATGCCAATGCACAGCGCTATTTTGAAAATGGTCAAGCGAGCGGACTGCTCAGTTTCGAAGTTGTTAGTTTCGAGGCGGCTAAGGCTATTGTCGATGCAACATCACTTTTTTCATTAGTGGTCAACATCGGTGATTCCAAGTCGATCATCACACACCCGGCGTCTACAACACACCAACAGCTTTCAGAAGATGAGTTGGTTGCCTGTGGTGTGCCATCGGGACTTATTCGCCTCAGTGCCGGTCTTGAAAATGTAAAAGATCTTATTGAAGACCTGTCTCAGGCGTTAGAGGCATAGTCATCGAAGCAGCAAAAAGTAGAGAGCTCTTACAGTTAGAGACCCATAGTGAACACTTTACTAATCCTCTATACCTGGAGAGTGGGCGTATTTTAGAGCCGTACGATATGGCTTATGAGACCTATGGGAAGATGAATGACGATAAGTCAAACATCGTCGTCGTCTGTCACGCACTCACCGGTTCACATCATGCTGCCGGCTATTATGAGGGCGACCATAAACCCGGCTGGTGGGACGGTTTTATCGGACCGGGTAAGACAATAGACACCGATGAATACTTTGTCATCTGTACCAACGTCATCGGCAGCTGTTTCGGTTCCACCGGACCGATGTCTACGATGTATCCACATCAAGACTCTTATCGTTATAAGTTTCCTGTTGTCAGTGTCAAAGATATGGTCAAAGCACAGCGTATTCTTTTTGACCGTTTGGGAATCCACCATGTCCATGCTATTGTCGGCGGTTCTATGGGGGGCATGCAGGCCTTGCAGTTTGCCGTTCACTTTCCGAAATTTGCAACCAAGATCATTGCGATGGCAGCCACCTATGCGACCCAACCGTGGGCTATTGCCTTTAATAAGGTGGCGCAAGAGTCGATCCTGCATGACCCGAATTTCAAAAATGGCTATTATGACCCGGAAGACCTGCACGAAAATGGTCTGAGCGGTATGGCTGTAGGGCGTATGGCCGGGCACATAAGTTTTCTTTCACCACACTCCATGCAGGAGAAGTTTGGACGTGAGTATAAGCGTACTGACGGCCTCTATGAGCTTTTTGGAAAGTTCCAAGTCGAGTCGTATTTAGAGTATAATGGACACAACTTTACAAAATGGTTTGACCCGCTTTCATACCTGTATATAACCAAGGCGATCAACATCTATGATCTTTCACGCGGGTTTGACTCTTTAGAACAGGCACTTCTGAAAGTACAAGCTGAGATGTACCTCATAGGGTTTAAAGATGATATGCTCTTTGCTAGTGATGAGATGAAGCTGATCGCTGATAGATTAGCAACACGCACGACGCTTCAGAGTGACTATCTGGAAGTGGACAGTAACTATGGGCATGATGCCTTTTTGGTTGAGCTCGATAAATTTGATGATTATGTTAAAAAGGCGCTACATGAGTGAAAAAACAGCAGAAGACTTTGAGGTAAGACTTGACAAAGCAAAAGTGATCTTAGAGAAGTTGATGAACCCTGAGATCACCTTGAGTGACAGTGTGAAAGCGTACGAAGAGGGGATGAAAGAGTTGCAAGAAGCACAGAAGATGCTTGAGAACGCGCAACTCCAGATAGAACAGATCCGTACACAGCGCTAAAGGAGAAGCACGCCAATGAAAGTCGCAGTATTACAACTTCAATCCATTGGCATGAGTTCAACCAAGCTTTACCATTTTATACGTATTGCTCAAAAAAAGGGGGTGAAACTCCTTCTTTTAGGTGAGTATATGCTCAACTCTTTTTTTAAAGAGTTAGAGTCTACACCCATCGCTATGATCAAAGAGCAGAGTGAACATCAACTTGCCGTCTTAAAAGAGATGGCACAAAAACATGGAATGGTGATCGTTGCCCCTATCATCTTGGTTAAGAAAAAAGAGCCGTATAAGGTGATCGCTAAGATCTCTCCTAACTCTGTCAGCTATTACCATCAGCAGTTTCTTATCAACTACAGTCACTGGAATGAAGAGAAGTATTTTGCAAACCCGATAGAGGGTATTAAAGCGCCTTTGAGTTTTACATTTGAAGGTATGAAGTTTATGATTATGGGTGGCTTTGAACTCCATTTTGATGACCTGTGGCACTACGCTTCAATGAAAAATATTGACTGTGTGTTACTGCCGACAATCTCGACTTTTGAGTCGCATGAACGTTGGAAAGAGATCATCAAAACACGCGCCTTTACCCACAACTGCTACATCCTGCGTGCAAATCGCATCGGTGATTACAGAGAAGATGACTACACTTGGCACTTCTATGGAGACTCTGTGCTTGCCAACCCATTTGGCGAGATCGAAGAGCATCTGGGTGACAGCGAAGAGTTGATGATCGCCGAAATAGACCATAAAAAAGTAATTGAAGCCAGACGCGGATGGGGTTTTAAAGAAGCCATCAACAAGCGCCAACAATAAAGAGATAATATGAAAAGAAAATATATACAAGACCATAACCCAGTAACCTTTAGTTTTAAACCGACCCGTGATGATTTTATCGTAGATGAGATCCCTCTTTATGAAGCAGGTAAAAGCGGAAACTATGTCCATTTTCATATTAGAAAAATAGACATGTCGACACTGGAACTGATCGCTATTTTAGAAGAGCAGACCAAGTTCCGTAACATCTCGTATGCCGGATTAAAAGATAAATATGCAACAACAACGCAGTACATCTCGATGCCGGCATCGTATGAAAAATACTTTGCCAAGTTCAAACATCCGCAAATCAAGATCTTGGGTTCGTCCCTTCACAAAGAGAAACTCAACATTGGTGACCTCAATGGTAACCGTTTTAAGATCCGTCTTAGAGATGTAACACCCGGCGCTGCTGAAAAACTTGACAAGGTTCTAGCTGAGATCGTTCGACACGGGGTGCCAAACTACTTTGGTTATCAGCGTTTTGGACAAGATGAAAACCATTTTGAAAAGGCACAAGAAGCCGCGCATGGCTCTAAGATGTTCAAAGATCGCCGTTTGAACAAGTTGATGAGTAATGCATACCAATCCTACCTTTTCAATGATTGGCTAGTTGAACGTGTTCAGCTTAGTAAAGAGTTAGACTATATGGATTTAGATGCTTTTGAGAAGAAGTGGGGTCTTACGCGTGACGAGGTCTCTCAAATTCAAGCCCAATCATCTATTTTTAAAGTGCTGCCGGGTGACATCATGCTTGATGTAGCAAATAACAAGTGGGTCAACGTCAAAGACCTAGCTAGTATAAAGAAGCCCTACAAAGAGCGTAAACTGCAACCGACTGGAATGTTAGTCGGTAACAAAGTTTGGCGTTCTCGTGACGCTGCAGGTGCCATAGAAGCGCGCCATGATGATGACGAAGTCGCAATGGCAGGAGAACGCCGCGTGGCGTGGATCTACCCTAAAGAGATAAAATCTAAGTACATTAAAAAAGAGAGCATCTATGAACTCTCTTTTGCTCTGCCTAAAGGAGCGTATGCGACGGTGCTTCTTGAAAACCTTGCCAATAGAGATGTTGAGAATGTTAAAGAGATGAAAACAGAAAAAAAGAAGTTTACGCCTGTTCGATTTGATGATCCAGATGATGATGACGACGAGTATGAGGATTAATATTTAGAATTCTCGTTTTGTTGTCATTTTAGACTTCAAATTTTTGTTAAATTTTAAACTTTGTAGACTTCTCTCTTCCTTTTTTACGATGCGGAATTTAGTTCCGCCCTGCATTGTGCTTTAGCCCTTTATACTCGCAAAAAACGAAACCAAAAAGCGCTCGTGACGGCTTCGAGCCCGATGGCTATCGGGTACCATCCTTACACTCGTTCACTCCCTAAAAATGACAAACTCGCTATGCTTAATAAGGTCTACGGCGTTGATGCTGCGCATAACAACTCTGTTTCCAACCCTAAAAAAGCCAAGCAGTTGGCTTTTTCTTTACGGGTTTCATCTTAACGGTCGCTCTCTCCTTGCAGTCAGCTCTGCAGTTGCCACGAAGAGAGCAAAGCGGTGACGCACCTATTAACGTTAAAGCTTCCGTTTTAATCCCTGTTCTTATTGTCTGATAGTTGGTACTTCATTGCGTCGAAAGTAGGTCAGGCTCCGCCTGTATGTTACGGAGAGATGAAGTATAGAATTGGTTTAGAGGTAATAGTGCCGGAGGGTATTGCACTTTCTTCTTTTTGTTAGGATATCTCCCTATATAGCTGACTAAATGTCAGGTATGTAGAGAGTAAGGTTATATATAGATCGCAAAGAAGAAAAGTAACATCCTAGTGATATAAAGTAATTTAAAGAGTTAGTGTACTAAACAATATGGCTTACTTGGTTAAAAAATTGATAAATGTTTTATAAAGTCATTTCCAAGACGAAGAGTCTAATCCTCTTCGATCATATGATCCAAAATATAAAGCTGGATCTCTTTATTAGGCAGCTCTTTATCGAGGGCTTTTCCATAAAGACGAGCGACCTGTTTATGATGTTTGTCATAAGCAAAATGGGGATAGTGGTTGTGCCATGCTTCTCTGATGGTCTTAAGTGCGACACGGTCTATCATCCATGCTTTAAAGATAGAGTAGGTGGCAAAAAAGAGGCCTGTGAATATCACTGCTGAAATGATGAGAATGTGACAGTCGATTTTCGCCAGCAATTTATGAAAGATAAGACTTACCGGAAGCAAGATGATGTTCCAAATGACGATGAAGACATAAATGTTGCGTCCAATACGTATACGGGTACCGGGTATCTTTCCTTCCAGGTTAAGACCGTCATCATACATTTTATTGGCTTTTAACAGCTCACGAAACAGTAGCGGTTCATCATTTTTTGTGAAGACATAAGGGACAATGACGTTGTCGACAAAATCTAAAATTTTACTCATTCTATTATTCTCTTTATTTAATTGTTAATAGTTGTATTATAGCGATGAAAAGGTAATTCTTAGTGTAAGCACAATAATCTTTAGTAAAAGCGTAGGTTTAGTGCTAATTTTAGAGTAGTGATGTTAAACTAATTCACTTTTTACCCTAGAGGAACATAGAGATGATGAAATATTTCCATAGACAGGTACAGTTGTGGGGTGAAGATATCCAACGCTCACTGCAAGACAAAAAAATTGCTATTATCGGCAGCGGCGGGCTTGGAAGTTCACTCTCTTTTGCTCTAGGAGCATCAGGAGTCGGTGAGATCCATATGGTAGATTTTGATGAGGTAAGCCTGCACAATATTCATCGTCAGATCGCTTTTAAGACAGGTGATGAAGGTAAAAACAAAGCGCGTATCAATGCACAGATCATTGAAGAGCGCTGCCCTTATGTTAAAGCAACGGCGCATGAGTGTGACTTTGACACCTTCGCTAAAAAAGGGATCGAAGTCGATCTTATTATCGATGCTACGGACAACCTTCCGACACGCGCTTCGATCAATGCTTATGCAAGATCGGTGAAGACGCCATGGGTCTACGGCTCGGTCGAAGCTTTTAACGGGCAGGTCTGTTTCTTTGATGAAGCCTCGTTTGAAGATGTTTTCAAGATCACCCAAAAAACACCGGCCGGGATTGCAGCACCAATTGTCATGCACATAGCTTCACTGCAGGCGAATCTAGCACTGCGCTACCTGGCGGGACTGAGTGTCAAAAAGGATTATCTCTACTATCTCTTTTTCAACGATGACGGCGAGCTCATCACTCAAAAGTTCGGCCTGCCAAAGAGTTAAAGAGCTCTTCCCCTTTATTGGGGACTGTTTATGAAAACTTTTATGCGCTCTTGATTACAATGTGTGATACTCAATCCAGAAAGTATTACTCATGAAACAGATATTTTTCCTGCTCCTTTTTACCATCGCGCTCTATGGCAGTAACTTTGTAGACGATTTTTTCACACAGCAAACGGTACTCGAAGCAAAACTGCAAGACCAAAACCTTAGCAGTGATGCTCTCGATGAGGTTCTTCAAGAACAGGAGGCACTCTTTAAAGTTTTTGTCGTCGAATTTATCGGCAAGCATGATACGATGGTTCAAATGCCTTATCGCAACGAGATTTTTACACTAAAACGCCGTCTACAGGCAAATACGCAGCGAGGCAACAGTCTGGCCGTAAAACGTGATGAACTGAAACTTGCAACATTGGCGATCAGACATAACATTCTCAGCTCGATGAATCAGGTAGTACAGGCCACAGAACTGGAACCATTCAGCGAGTTTGACAAGAAATTGCAAGAGATCATTGTAGAACGTCATGCGAAAGATCCTGTTATTGATTTACAGCAGTATGACTTCATTAAAGATGTTGTCGATCCCGACCCCTTGACACGGAGTATCCAAGAGAATCTCAATGAGTTCATTTACACCCAAGATATTAACAGCAATATCAGTGCTCTACTGATAATCGATGCGTCTAAGGTCTATAAGGCCGGTATAGCCTCACGATATGGAATACTCTCGACAGCTATAAAGATCAGCGGTACGAGTCTTGCACAGGCTGTTGATCCCTATTTGTCTTATATCTACCTAAGTGTTGCAAAACTTTTCTATATTATTGCAATCCTGATCTTTATCTATGTTATACGAAAGGTTCTAATCTTTTTTATGCACCGCCTGCTACGTCTTGTGAGCAGAGCAGAAGAAGATATCCACTACATGACCGGGCAGATCTCCAGAACTTTTACGCTGTTTATCGCGGTATTTACTTCTGAACTGATTTTTATCATCTATTCTGGGTTCGCTGATGTGCAATGGCTGATTACTGCTTATAACATCACGTACGTTTTTTTAGTCTCGTTTTTTATCTATCGTTTGGGAAATGCTATCGCTGTGACAAAGATTGACCAACTTCAAAAGAGTCAGGCTGTCAGAAATGAAGTGATCAACCTTGGCCTGAAAATGATAAACGCCTTGGTGGCCACTGTGGCGATTATCGCTATTTTGAACTTTCTCAATGTAAATCTGACTGCTGTACTATCCGGTCTTGGGATCGCCGGTGCTGCTGTCGCTTTTGCTGCTAAGGATACCATTGCCAATTTCTTCGGTTCGGTCTCAATCCTTTTGAGTGACCTGTTTGAACAGGGGGATTGGATCGCGATTGATGATATGGAAGGGACCGTTGTCGAGATCGGCCTCAGGGCAACAACGATCCGGACCTTTGATAACGCCCTGATTGCTATTCCCAACTTCAGACTCTCTGAAAACGGGATCAAAAACTGGAGTCGTCGGACAATGGGACGCCGCATCAAGATGTCGATAGGAGTGACCTATGAGTCTGATATGGAGAAGATCAAAAAAGCGATCGGTGAGATCAAACAGATGCTTTTGCATCATCCGGATGTTGCTAATGAGAAAACGACATACGCGGCAGGTAAACGGCAGACAAAATTGGTGTCAGATGCGGATGCGAGAGGCGTTAAACGTTTAACTATGGTCTATATGGACGAGTTCGCAAGTTCGAGTATCAATATCCTGGTCTACTGTTTCAGCCGTTCAGTGGTCTGGTCTGAGTGGCTTGGCGTTAAAGAGGATGTAATGTTCAAGATAGCCGATATCTTAAAAGCAAATGATCTTGAATTCGCTTACCCGACGATGATGATCCATCAGGCAGAAGGTCAGCAAGACGATCTGAAAACTGTTACAGAGTAGAGATATACTCTGAAACGGCTTCGATCTGCGCATCGCTTAAGGCGCTGACCTGACCTTTCATAATGGCTTTCATGCTACCGCCGTAACTGCCGTCCTGGTAGCCTTTTAAAGCGCTGACTGTTTTTTGCGTATCCCAGCCTGTAATGATCTGTGATTTGTTAAGCGCTGATTTTTCACCATTTTTTCCATGGCATGAAGCACATTTTCGCGCAAAAACAGCATGGCCGCTGATAGCCGTCTCTTCTTTTTCTATAACTGCCGGTTCATCTTTCAGTTCCACAGGCTTAACAGCTTTTTTTACAGGTTCTGTCTGTAGAGCAGCTTGTTTTTGTTCAACAACGACCTCTTTTTCAGAAGAGTTGGACGTGGTTGATTGATTATTAGTTGTATTGTCACTGCAGGCAGCTAGAAAAAGTGTAAATGTAAATAGTAGAGTTGATCTCATCAGTAGGGTCCATGTGTAAAAAGTGGAAGATTATAACACCGTAGCTCTTAGGCTGATTTAACAGTGTTAAAAAGTTAAAGAAAGTTTAACTTTAGAGAGGTTTTTAGAGTATGTCAATACGGCCGCGATGCAGTTTGACAATGCCGTTATGCTCAAACTCTTTTAACAGTCGACTGATCACCTCTCTAGAGGTGCCAAGGTGTGAAGCCAGCTTTTCATGGGTGATGGTAACCTCACCGCTCTCTTGCTCATGTAACCAGTCAAGCAGACGGTGGTCCAGTTTCTTGAAACGTACATCTTCGATGAGCCCAGCCATACCCTCTAAACGGCGTGCAAAAAGAGAAAAGACAAACTGCTGGTAAGGTGCTTCGGCTGCGTAGATAGTTTTGACAACATCACCAGGCAATAGATAGCCCTCTATATCACTTTCACAAACAGCTGTACCGATGGCAGGGGTGTCAGTAAACGCTGAGTTGAGGTTCACATTGCACTGTTCGCCATTTTCCAAGAAGTAGAGAGTGATCTCCTGACCGCTCTCATGCAGGCGATAGACACGTACAGAGCCATCCACTAGAAAGAGAATCTCTTTACACTGGTCACCTTGAGCAAAAAGTTCCATACCTTTAGGCATCTTTACCTCTTTTGCATGGCTGAGCAGAAGGGTTTGCGCTTCATTGGAGAGGGCGCCGAAAAATGGAAAAAGTTGCATGTTTAACCTTCTGGTTATTAGTAAGATGAGTATAGCAAAGATAGGCGGATAAAGATGGGGTTTAATGGTAAAAATTAAGCCTATAGGAAAAAAAAGGTATAATCGCGATAACTTAGAGAGATAAAACCCGGATTACGCAATAGAGATTGCTAAATTAGTGTTTAGGCTTTGTTTTAGGGTGTTTATGAAAAATTTGAGCTTAACCTAAAGGTTAGGCGATGCTTTTTTGTAAATGCCATAAGACAAATGATGAATACTAGGTTGGTGATATTCTATTGCATAATCTGGGTTAAAACACGAGAAAATATGCAATTTGAACCGTATCCATTTGAAAAACTAAACACACTATTGGCGGACATTACGCCTAACCCTGAACTCGAACCTATTCTTTTGACGATAGGTGAACCCCAGTTTGAGACACCTGACTTTATTCAAGAAGCGTTAAAAGAGAGTGCACCACTTCTTAAAAAGTATCCTAAAACGGCCGGAGAAGAGTATCTTCGAGAGGCGATGCGTGAGTTTGTCAAAGGTCGTTTCGGTGTCAAATTGAGTGATGCTGAACTGGTGCCGTCTTTTGGAACGCGTGAGGTCCTTTTTAACTTTCCACAGTACCTTTTGTTTGATAAAAAAGATCCGCAGATCGCATTTACCAACCCTTTTTACCAGATCTATGAAGGTGCAGCCATCGCCAGCCGAGCAAAGATGCACTTTTTTAACCTAACTAAAGCGAATGCTTATAAGCCTGAAATGGATGAAGCGGTCTTAAAAGAGTGTGATCTGGTCATCTTGAACTTTCCAAACAATCCAACAGCCTCTTGCCTTACGCTTGATGAGCTGGGTGAGTGGGTCAAGCTGGCACTCAAACATGACTTTGTTCTGTTGAACGATGAGTGCTATTCTGAGATCTATACGGACAAGCCTGTGCCATCTCTTTTAGAAGCCTCAAAACATGTGGGCAATGATGATTTCAGCAATGTATTGGTCATCAACTCAATCTCGAAACGCTCTTCTGCTCCGGGCTTGCGCAGTGGTTTTATTGCAGGTGATGCAGCAATATTAAAAGGGTACAGTGAATACCGGACGTACATCGGCGCAGCGTCACCACTGCCTCTTCAGGTTGCTGCAGCTGCAGCATGGTGTGATGAAGAACACGTTGCCGCATCACGAAAAGTGTATCGACGTAATTTCGAATTGGCAAAAGAGATCTTAGGTCTTGAGATGCCCGAAGCGACATTTTACATCTGGCTGCAAGTGGACAATGCAATAGAGATGACGAAGAAGCTTTACCGTGAGTACAACCTTAAGGTCCTGCCGGGTGAGTATTTGGCTCGTGATGATGAAAAAGGTGAGAACCCGGGTAGAGATTACCTGCGTATCGCCTTGGTTGAGAATGAAAAAAGAACAGAAGAAGCACTATTACGTATAAAGGAAGCATTGGTATGAATGAATTAAAAGAGAAGGTATTAAAAGCACAATCAGAGGGTGATATTGCTTCGCTTTATGTGTTGGAAGCACAGGCGCAAGAGCTGTTAGAAGAGACAGATTTAATTGCTTATTATGCAAATATTCTAGATCTTGCATTAGAAAATCTGACCAATGCTTTAGAAAGTGCACGCCAGATGGATATCACTGAGGTGCAAGACTTTGCGACCTTACGTGCCTTGTATGAATATGCGATGGAACATTACAGTGCCGGTAAAAAAGCAGATGCTTCGGCGCTGTTTGAGATATTGGCGGGGCTAAGTAAAGATGCGATGTTCTCAAGTGCGATGAAGATGCACCAGGCAGCGGCAGATGCCGGGATGAGTATCGATGCCTTTGTTCAGACGGTTGGTGATGTCGACGCAACCCATATGGCGGGTAACTTTTACATCTCAAATTTTCAAAAAGATGCACAGAAGATCATCGATAAAGCAGGGAAAAAACAGTGAAGATCCACTTTATCGGTATCGGTGGCATCGGTATCTCCGGACTGGCGCAATACATGCATTTTAGAGGGCATGAGATCACGGGTTCGGATGTCTCTGATTCACGAATTGTCAAGATCTTGCGTGAGAAGGGGATCGAAGTCACTATCCCTCACAACAAAAAAGCGATTGAAGATCAAGACCTGGTCATTCACTCTGCCATTATCCGTGGCAATAATCCGGAAGTCGTTGCGGCCAAAGAGAAAGATATTAAAGTCTTGGCACGCCGTGAAGCCCTCTTGGATCTTCTTCATGAGCAGAAAGTCTATGCGGTTGCCGGTGCCCATGGTAAAAGTACTACATCAGCGATCCTTGCTGCTATTATGGATGGCTCTGCCATCATTGGTGCTGAGTCAAAAGGCTTTGGCTCAAATGTGCGTCATGATGGCTCAACAGACCAGCTTATCTTCGAAGCTGATGAGAGTGACGGAAGCTTTTTAAACTCAAACCCTTACTGCGCGATCGTGATCAATGCCGAGCCTGAACATATGGAGTATTACAAATACGACTACGAGCTCTTTTATGACTCATACCGCAAGTTTATCGCTTCTGCCAAGCTGCGTGTGATCAATGCTGAAGATGAGTTTTTAAGTACCATCGAGGGCGAGGCTATCCGTCTCTATCCAAGCAAAGATATCCGTGATATCAAATATATTCTGATCGACGATGAACCCTACACCTCATTTACACTCAAAGATCTTGGTAGCTTCAGTGTCTGGGGATTTGGTGAGCATATCGCTATTGATGCTGCTCTTGCTATTTTGGCGGCACTGGAGAGTATGGATGTTGAGACGATCCGTATTAAACTCCTTCATTTTAAGGGGATCAAAAAGCGTTTTGACATCATCTCTAAGGGTGAAAAAGCGATTGTTATCGATGATTACGGCCATCACCCAACAGAGATCGCTGCAACGATGAGTTCGGTGACAGAGTATGCAAAACTAAAAGGTATTACGCCGGTCACGGCGATCTGGCAACCGCACAAATATTCACGTACTATTGACAACTTGGAAGCCTTTACCAACTGTTTTGAAGGGGTTGACCGTCTGATCATTCTTCCTGTCTGGGCCGCTAGTGAAGCGGAACAGTTTATCGATTTTGAAAATGAGTTTAGCCGCTACGATCTTAAGATGATGGACTACCTCAGACGTGACGAAGAGAGCATAAACCTCTGTAAACATGACGAAGTGATCGAGACGATTGATGAAGGTCTTATTATCGGTTTTGGTGCCGGTGACATCACCTATCAACTTAGAGGAGAGAAGTAATGGCATATATTTTTGGTCTTGTTATCGTTGCACTGTTTTTCGGTGTGATGCATTTTTATACCGAGTTGAATGCGAAACAGAAGATGATCTCAACACTTTTAGTGCTCTCCTTTGTGATGGGGGCGCTTTTTTACAACAACCTCCAAAGTGAAAAAGCAGAGCACGTGCGTGATGTGATGTTACGTTACAACCAAGGCAAAAGCCTACGGTGTGGCGATTTGGATGTTACAAAGATCAACTTTTCTCTTAGTGTGGGCACGCAGACCTTTATCGGTAGAAAAGAGGGCACACACGCCGGAAAAATGGTCTCTGCAAGTGACTGTGAATGAGTCTAGACTCTTTAATCGATCGACTCGACTTAACAGGTCATATCGACTCTTTTAATGGTTTTTTCAGCCGACCCAAACCGCTTTTTATTGAGGGTGATCAAGAGCGCCACTTTAACTATATCGACGCGCTTGACAAACTCACTTTCAGATCCCCGCCTAAAGTCACCTCATTTAGTCCCATTACCTCACATCTGAAAAAGCAGGGTGTCCTTCGCTTTGAGCAGATCTTTGAAGTCATCAAAGTTGTCCGCTATTTTCGTACGCTTAAAAATAGTGGCTATGACGGCATTATCGGTGAGTGGATGCACAAAATCCAGATCCCGGAACGTTTTAGTGATGAGGTCGAGAGCTATTTTGATCTTGAGGGCCGTTTTAACGAAGAGCTGGATGAGGAACTTTTTGGACTTTCTCAGCGAATTAAAGCGATCAAAGGAGAGATAAATGCCTCGATGCGTCGCCTGCTTTACAGCGCAAAGATAGCCCCTTATCTTGTTGATACACAGATCCACTACATGAATGATGAAGAGTGTCTTTTGGTGCGTGGTGGATTCAACCATGTCATTAAAGGGCATGTGGTAGGGCGTACAAGCGGGGGATTCTTTTACGTTGTTCCCGATGCCATGGCTAAGAGCCGTGACCAGATCAAGAGTATCCAGACCCTGCGTGAAGCGAAGTTTTATGAGTACGCCAAGACATTTTCGAAAGTCTTGGTTGAACTCCTTCCTTTTATCGCCTTCATAGATAAAGAGTTTGAGAGGTTTGACCACTACCAAGCGCGTGTACACTTTGCCCGTGCCAAAAATCTGGCCATCATCAAAGCGCAGAAAAACAGAGAGATCAGACTGGTGGATTTTGAGCACCCGGCACTGCACAAACCAAAGCCGGTCAGTGTTGACTTCTCTAAGTCTGTTCTGATGATCACCGGGGTCAATGCCGGTGGTAAGACAATGCTGCTTAAGGCCATTCTCTCTGCTGCTTTGATGGCAAAATACCTTATCCCTATGAAGCTCAACAAACACAAGTCGGTCATCGGTAACTTTAAACGTTTTGAGGCGATCATTGATGATCCGCAAAATGTTAAAAATGACATCTCTACCTTTGCCGGACGTATGCAGCAGTTTTCGCAGCTCTTTTCGCAACATGATGCGCTCATCGGTGTCGATGAGATCGAGCTGGGGACGGACAGTGATGAGGCGGCGGCACTTTTTAAAGTGATCTTGGATGACCTGATCGCCAAGGGCCAGAAGATCGTTGTCACCACCCACCATAAACGTCTGGCTGCACTGATGGCTGATCGTGATGATGTGGAGCTGATGGCGGCGATCTATGATGAAGAGCATCGTCAACCGACCTATGAATTTTTGCAAGGGATCATTGGTAAGTCGTATGCCTTTGAGACAGCGCTTCGTTACGGGATCAAGAACTCGGTAGTGGAACGTGCGATCAAGGTCTATGGTGAGAATCATGAAAAGCTAAACCAGCTGATCGAAAGAGGATCCGAACTGGAGCGTGAACTCAAGAAGAAGCAGGCACGTTTAGATGAGAAACTTGCTGCCGTTGAGAGCCAGGAACGTGACTTGAAAGCGCAAAAAGAGCAACTCAATATTACCTTGGAAGAGGAGCGTAACAGACTCAAAATGAGTTATGCAAGCTCTATCGCAAAGGCAAAAGAGGCGGCGCGCCAGAGCGATACTAAAAGTGTTCATCAAAAGATGAATGAAGCAAATCGTGCGCTGCCAAAAGAGGAGTTGCCTAAAGTAGAGGTGCAACATGAGTTTAAGGTGGGCGACTATGTCAAGTACCGTAAGTCCAAGGGAACATTGATCAGTCTCAAGGCCAAAGAGGCAATGATCGAAGTCGAGGGGATGCGTCTTCGTGTGAAACGAGACGAACTTCGTCCCTCCGGCAACCCGCCTAAGAAAAAGACAAAGACGCAGGTGAGCCATAAGATAGAACGTCGCAGCGGGCTTAAGTTAGACCTGCATGGTATGCGTGCTGAAGAGGCCGAAGAGAAGATGGACAAGTTCCTCTCTGATGCCTTGATCGACGGTTGGGATGAGGTGATCATCTATCACGGCATCGGTACCGGTAAACTCTCTTATGCGGTGAAGAACTTTTTGACAGCACACCCTAAAGTCAAGTCCTTTGATGACGCTCCTCAGCACATGGGTGGATTTGGTGCTAAAATAGTGCGATTGTAGAGGGAATTGGAATGGAGAATTTGCAAGACGTTATTCGTTTAGGGGCTAAACTTGACATCCTCTATGTTGAAGATGACAAGGCACTGTCGCAAGAGACAAGCAACATCTTAGAGAAGATATTTAAGAGTGTTGATACCGCGAGCAGCGGTGCAGAAGGGCTTTTGAAATTTACTCAAAACAGCTACGACCTTGTGATCACAGATATTGAGATGCCTGAACTTAACGGTTTGGAGATGTCTAAAAAGATCAAAGAGATCGATCCTCAGATCTTGATCGTTGTGATCTCTGCCTACTCTAACAGCTCTTATCTTATCGAAGCGATCAATATCGGGATCAACTATTATGTCTTAAAACCAATTCTTCTGCCACAGCTTCTCTCAACATTGCACAGTGTTGTCGAGGTAATAGAAAACAGACGTGTGGCCTTTGAATGTCACCAAAAAGAGGTGCAAGAATCGATCAGAGTGGCAAATGAGAAACTGTTCCATGCCATGACAAAGTCTTCACCCAATCCGGTCATTATCTGTGACGGGCGCCATGTCGCTTTTTATAATGAAGCATTTGAAGGACTTTTTGATGCAAGTGAGCTGAGCGTTTTGAAAGAGGAGGAGTCACCGCTTCTGAACTTTTTAGAGCGCAAGATCGCGGTTGATCAACTGTTTAAAAATGATAATGAGTTTGTTGAAGATCTTGACTTTATGAACCTTGAAGACGGTGAAGCGATCAAGCTCTCACTAAAAACGAAACTGGGGACCAAGATATATCTTCTGATCAAAAACAGACTTCAGATTGATAAAGGTAACGCGATGGTGATGTTCACATTCAACGACATCACCGTACTTTCATTTCAAAATATTCAACTTAAAGAGTATGATAAAGTGATTGGGAAAATGACAGAAGAAGATTTTAGAAGTAACAGTAACAGAGTAGAAGCAGACATCATCAATAAAACCAGTTTTGAGACGGAGTAGAGTTGTTATGACAAAAGAAGAGTACCAAAACAGCGTTGAACTGTTAAACAAGTATGCCCACTACTATTATGTTCTGGATGACCCCTTAACAACTGATGAAGTCTATGACAAACTCTATCATGAGGTCTTGGCTTTTGAAGAACAACATCCAAGTGAGATTTTAGCCATTTCACCAACGCAGCGTGTTGGCGGAACCCCTTTGGACAAATTTGTAAAAGCAAGACACTCCAGTCGAATGTGGTCATTAGAAGATATCTTTAATGCTGATGAACTTAAAAAATGGCTGGAGAAGACAGGGAAACTGGTAGATGATATCAGCTTTTACTGCGAGCCGAAATTTGATGGAGCAAGTCTTAACCTCATTTATGAAAATGGTCAACTTTCTCAAGCTATCACCCGTGGTGACGGGGTGATCGGTGAAGATGTGAGTCAAAATGCTAAAACGATTCAGAGTATTCCATTGCGTATCGATCATCTCGGAAAGATCGAGATCCGCGGTGAGGTGGTGATCTTTAAAGATGAGTTTGAGAAGATCAATGTAGAACGTGCAAAAGGGGGTGAAGCACTCTTTGCCAACCCGCGTAATGCATCGGCAGGCTCACTGCGTCAGCTTGACTCTAAGATCACAGCTAAACGTAACCTGGTCTTTTTACCGTATGGTGTCGGTGAAAACACTCTAGAAGAACGCTTACTGCATAAAAGAATGGAGTTAGTATACAGCTGGGGATTCAGAGAACCGCCACGTCGAAAAAGGGCAGCAGGTTTTGAGGAAATAGAAACTATTTATGAACAGATGAAAGAGGAACGTGACAGCTACGCGATGATGCTTGACGGTATGGTGATCAAGGTCGATCAGATCGAAGCGCAAGAGGAGATGGGTTACACCGTAAAAGTGCCACGGTGGGCAGTAGCCTACAAATTCCCTGCTGTTGAGAAGATCACGACACTCAAAGAGATCATCTTGCAGGTAGGGCGAAGCGGGGCAGTGACCCCGGTGGCCGTGGTCGAACCGACACCTATCGAAGGGGTTGTTGTTGAACGGGCTTCATTGCATAACTTTGATGAGATAGACCGTAAAGATATCCGTATTGGTGACAAGGTGATCATACTGCGTTCGGGTGATGTTATCCCTAAGATCGTCAAAGTGTTGACCCATGAACGTGATGGAAAACAACTGCCTTTTATCCGCCCAACACTCTGCCCCGTCTGTAACAGTGAACTGCTTGATGAAGGCGCATTGACAAAGTGTCAGAACCTTTCGTGTTCGGCAAGAGTGGTCAATGCCATGATCTATTTTGCCTCAAAACCTTGTCTAAACATTGACGGTTTGGGCGACAAGATTGTCGAGACGCTTTACAGTGAAGGGTTGATCGCAAATGTTATCGATCTCTTTTCACTGGAGTTGGAGCAGCTCTTGGCCTTAGAAGGTTTCAAAGAGAAAAAGAGTCAGAAACTTTTAGCTGCGATCAGTGGAGCAAAAGAGTGCGAATGTTGGCGCTTTATCAATGGTTTGGGGATGGAACACATCGGTGTAGTGGGTTCAAAAAGTCTTTGTGAACATTTTGGAGTACGTTTCCTTGAGGCCTCTAAAGAAGAGCTGATCGCAATAGACGGTTTTGGCGAAGAGATGGCCAACTCGGTCTTGGAGTTTGTTCGTGTCAACAGTGAAGATATTAAAACTCTGGAAGCCATACTTCAACCCGTAGAACCGGCGCAAAAAGAGGAAGCTGTTGAAAATCCTTTTAAAGCAAAGACAGTTGTCTTAACGGGTTCGATGAGTGAGTCACGCGGTAAGATCAAAGTCATGTTGGAGGCACTTGGGGCGAAAGTCTCTGGTTCTGTCTCTAAAAAGACCGATTATGTCATCTACGGTGAGGATGCTGGTAGCAAATATGACAAAGCTGTCACTTTAGGCGTAGAGACGATTACTGAAGAGCAGATGCGGGAGATGTTAATATGAAAAAGATAGTTGTTTTACTGCTTGCCTTTGTAACTATTGCTTTGGCGGAATCTGCTGATAGAACAGGACCTTATATCGCTGTCGGTGGTGGTTATGCTGTGTTTAACGATGACAATAGAATGGGGCCTGAACCTATAGAACCTAGCTATAATCTCAACCTTATAGGAGGCGCATTCATCAACAAGTACCTCTCGGTAGAACTCTCTTTTGACTATTTCGATACCTTCAGGAGTGAATTTCATGATAATACAACAGACATCTATATCTTTGAAGCTGTTACAAAGGTGCACTACCCGTTTTGGAAAGAGCGCATCGACCTCTATGCCGCTTTTGGCGCGGGTGGTATTGCTTGGAAAGAGACGTTAGGTGGTGTTTCGCAAGAGGACAATTCTGGTGCCTTAAGTGGTGATGTTGGCATTGGGTTTCGAACACTTGATTGGTTGACATTGAATATGGGGTATCGTCGGTATTATTTTACTTTAGATCAAGTGGATAATAGTGGTGTTGTTACACAACAATATAATATGGAACTCAGTTCCGCTTATGTCAATATAGAGGTACAGTTTTAATGCGTTTAGATCAATATCTGGTAGAAGAGGGTTATGTAGACTCACGAACCAAGGCTCAGACACTTATCAAGTCGCGTAAAGTCAGCGTAAATGGCAAACCGGTCACGAAGCCCGCTTTTAAGATCACTGATGAGAAGGTAGAAATAGCGGATGAGACGATCTATGTCTCTAGAGGGGCACACAAGCTCAAAGGTTTTTTGCCTTCTCTCCCGTTCAGTCCAAAAGGGCTTGACGTACTGGATATTGGCGCGAGTACAGGCGGATTTACACAGGTCCTTTTAGAAGAGGGTGCAAAAACAGTCACATGCGTGGATGTCGGGCAGGGTCAACTGCACCAAAAACTGCAAGATGACAAACGGGTTATCAGTTTTGAGAAGATGGACATACGTGACTTTACAAGACAGAGACGTTTTGACCTTGTTACAAGTGATGTCTCTTTTATCTCTCTGCACCACATCTTGGAGTCGGTTGATGCCCTGAGTAAAAAGTGGATTATTCTGCTTTTTAAGCCACAGTTTGAAGTGGGTAAAGATGTCAAACGCGACAGCAACGGTGTCGTTGTGGATGAAAAGGCGATAGAACGCTCTCGTGCAGAGTTTGAAGAGGCCACCGCTGCATTGGGTTGGAAGATGGTTCATCATGAACCTTCGACACTGAGTGGCAAAGAGGGAAATATAGAGGAGTGTTACTGTTTTGAAAAATGTTAATGCAATAGCCATCGGTGGTTTTGACGGGATGCATGTCGGGCATCAGCAGCTTTTCGAAGCCTTAGGCAGCGAAGGGGCGATCTTGGTGATAGAGACAGGTTATGCCAATTTGACACCTGCAAAGTCCAGAGAACATTACACGGATCTGCCGATCTTCTATTATGAACTCGATGATATCCGTCATCTGGATGCAAAAAGGTTTATCGCCAAACTTCTAGAGGAGTTTCCTAATCTGGAAAAGATCGTTGTCGGGTATGATTTTCATTTTGGCAAAGACCGCTGTTACAACTTTGATGATCTGCGTGAACTGTTCAGCGGTGACGTTGAGGTGATAGCAGAGGTGAAGATCGATGATGACTCGGTACATTCGCATAAGATCCGCGCCAAACTTCAGATAGGCGATATCAAAGGGGCTAACCGTTTTTTAGGGTACAACTTTACTGTTGCGGGTGAAAAAGTAGAGGGGCAGGGACTTGGACGAAAAGAGCTCTATGCAACGATCAACATCGATGCCAAAGGGTTTCTTCTACCAAAAGAGGGTGTCTATGTCACCACTGCCCGCTTGAATGATGAAGAACACTATCACCCTGCGGTCAGTTTCGTCGGTCACCGTGTCACAACAGACGGCACTTTTGCTGTAGAGACCCACATCTTAGACGGAGATGTTGCTGAGGTAGAAAAGCTAAGACTCTCTTTTGTAGATTTTATTCGGCCAAATCAAAAGTTTGATGACTTAGAGAGTCTGAAAAAGGCAATCGCTGATGATATCGCGATAGCAAAGCGTAAAACGGGGCGATTAAGCCTTTAAAAAGTGTTACGTGCTGAGTGTTACGTATTACGAAAAGAGAGAGAGCAGTTAGTCAACGAATTATACGAATGTACGCAAATTATTAAATATATTTTACTACTATGTAGAGCGCATAAACGAGTGATTATTTCCACCCACTTTTTCGTCATCCTCGTGAAGACGGGGATACACAAATTATTTGGTCTAAAAAACTGTATATCTCCGGGTAAAGCCTGAAAATGATGACACATATTTTTTATTCGTAGCACGTAGCTCCTAATACGTAACACGACTTTCTACTAATTCATAAAATTCGCGTAATTCGTTGACAAAAAAGAGCACTCTTAGCAACGTTTAATCAAGTAAGTTGTAAAATCGCGGAACTAATTCGTACTAAAGGGACACAGAATGGGTGAATTGTTTACATTCTTTGGTCTGATCAGTCATGATCACGCTTTTATCTATATGACGCACATGTTGCTAGCTGCACTAATTGTAATTGTTATCGCTAAGATGGCAGTAAGCAATAAGAAAGTTGTTCCAACCGGAACACAAAACTTTTTAGAGGCATACCTTAGCGGTGTACTATATATGGGTACAGATGTTATGGGTAAAGAGGAAGCTCGTCGTTACCTTCCACTTGTTGCTACAATCGGTCTTTTTGTTGCTACTGCTAACATTATCGGTGTTATTCCAGGTTTTGAAGCACCGACTGCATTCCTTGACTTTACACTTGCGCTTGCTCTTGTTGTATTTGTCTACTACAACTTTGAAGGTATCCGTCGTAACGGTGTTATCACTTACTTCAAGCACTTTCTTGGTCCAGTGTGGTGGTTATACTGGTTAATGTTCCCGATCGAGATCGTTTCTCACATCTCTCGTATTATCTCTCTTTCATTCCGTCTTTTCGGAAATGTAAAAGGTGATGATATGTTCTTGATGGTAATCCTGATGCTAGCACCATGGTTACTACCAATGATCCCATTCGCACTACTATCATTCATGGCGTTACTACAAGCGTTTATCTTCATGATGCTGACATACGTTTACCTTGGTGGTGCGGTTCAGATCGCTGAAGATCACTAACTAGTTTTTTATGAAGCGAAGCATTTTCGACAAGATCATCAGCTTCCTTCTGGGCATCTCCTGGGCGTTCATCGTTCTAGGTGCTTTTATAATCTTCAAGACCTTTCTATTTATGGGTGTCAGTACGGCACTCTTTTTCTCCATTCTTTTTGTCCTCTTCGGTCTTTTTCTTATTCTCCTGCTCGAGACAATGCTCACCTACAGAGAACGTTTAGACGAGTCCAAAAAACAGACACAACTCCTCCAAGAGATTCGCGACTCCCTTCGACCTTAAAGCTTCACTATGATCGCCTATAATACAAAAATTCAAGCCAATCCGCCTCTTGGCGTCAAAGGTGTAACAGGTAGTGCCGGAAAGATGGTTGCTGTAGAGCAGAAAAGCAGTGCTCCGCTTGATCGCCTCTCCCACCGATTGCAGTTCATCAACAACCAGGGACGAGAAGTTACCCTGCTGAGTGATGCGGCATTGCAGAAGAAGAGACCCGGAAAACTCAGAGGCCTCTCTGTTGAAAATGTGGTGACCTTCTGGTGGGAAGAGGGCGCTTCGCTCATCTGCTATGCGATGGAGAGTGAGGGAAGTCTGGAATTGGTTGACTACTGGCTTTTGCATACGCTCTTGCCGCTCTACTTTACGCTAGAGAAGCAGTACGACATCCTGCATGCCGGCGCGGTGGATGTGGCGGGACTGGCTCTCCTTTTTATTGCCGACTCCTGCGGAGGAAAATCGACGATGACGGACTTCTTCATCCAGCAGGGACACCGTATGTTGTCCGACGACAAGGTAGCGACCTATGAAGAAGCGGGTCTTTTTTTTGCGGTGCCCTCATACCCGTATCACAGACCCTACCGTAAAGCGGAGGATCTGGGCTATTTTGTCAGCAATTTCACTCCAAAGCCCGAGCCGATAGGCGCGATCTACGAACTTGAGCGCGTCCAGCCCGATGCGCCGATAGAGATCGTCGAGCTGAGCGGCATCGAAAAGTTCACGGCACTGCGTTATGCCAGTGAGATGAACTTCTCCTTTTTAAAGCCGAAACGTTTTGACTACCTGATGCGTCTGGCAGCAAATGTACCGCTTTTTCGGGTGCATGTCCCCTGGGATATAGAGCGACTTTCAGAGGTGCACAACACCATCGTGACACATACAAAAAACAACCGTTAAAACTTCGCTGCTATGTCCATTGACGGTTATATGATACATATGTGATTATTATATAACCAATTTTATGCTAAAATAGCATTAATTATAACTTTATAGCAGGCTAATATGAAGAAAAACAGAGACAATTGCAGTACAGAAGAAGTTCAATCGGACAAGCATAATGTATCACGTCGAAAATTTATGAAAAAGGCAGCCTATACGGCTCCCAAGATCATCGCTTTAGGGCTGTTGGCCCAGGGTAAGCCGTCGTCCGCTGCATTTGGTGGTCCGCCAAACGCTCCCGGCAATAGCGGGCAACCGTGGTAAAAGACAGGAGACAGCGATGGTAAAAAGACATTTCACTTGGATGAAAGCAGTCGTACTGTCCGGACTCATGGGGCTGACATCACTCGTACATGCCGATGTGGCATACAGTGAACAGATTCTTACCGGCAACGGCGGGGTTTCGGTCTCATTAAGCGGAGAATGGGCGGCAGTCGGAGCCTATGATCCGCTTGATAGTTCAAGCTGTGATGTGACGATGTACCAACTTGATTATGCGACGATGACATGGAATCTCCATTCTACACTCGGTGCCGCGGGCGGTAACTGTAACGGGAACAAAGGGTTTGGAGCTGCCATCTCTCTCTCCGGTTCGGATCTGGTGGTCGGACTTGCCGATTACAGCAGCGGAAAAAATAAAGATGTCGGTGCCTTTAGCGCCTATGCATATGACAGTGCTCTGGACTCTTGGGAGCCGTTAATTGAGCAAGTCCTGGCGGATGATCCACAAGCCTTCTCCGGTTTCGGAACAGCAGTGCATATTCAAAACGGTATTCTGCTCGTCGGGGCTCCAACGCATGACGGTACTGCCGGTATTGATACCGGCAAAATATATCTGTATGAGCGGCCTGCTTCTTTTGTAACTACGCTGTCGCCGACAGTAACGGTTGAAGGTAATCAGAGCGACAGTCTATTTGGCAGTACTGTAGCAGGCGATTATGAGGACATTCTTGTCGGAGCGTCCGGATATGACCAAGGCATTTATACCGATAACGGGGCAGGTTTTATGTATCTGTATAACCCGTCTGTACCGAGCTTAACGCTGACAGGAGAGCTGTACGGTACTGATCATAACGAATCTCTGGGTGTGCAGCTCGACCACGCAGAGGCCAATGCAGTTATATCCGGTAATCTAAGATCGTACGGATACCACTTTGTAGATGCATGGCACCGGGATCTAACTCTGGAAGGGACAGGGGCTGGCGATGTTTGTATCAGCGATAATGTCTCTGCTCTGGCGATACAAGGAAATTCTGTCAATCTATACCCGTCATTAGACAGTTTTTTTAACAGCTATTTTCTTGCGATTGTGCCAGGGAATACAGGTCCTGCGTTCGCCGAAGACCTCTCTCTGTCAAAGAACCATCTCTTAGTGAGCGAAGAAGGCAGCAATCGGGTACGGATGTACATGATGCCCTGCGGCTACGGCGGAACGCTGGTAGAGAACGAGTGGACGATGGTGAACATCCCCTGCAAGGTCTCCTCTCCGACGGTGATGGATATGTTTGGTTATGATTTACCAGGTACATACGATACTAACTGGGTGGTCTATGAGCAGAACACGAGCAACTACAGCGGGAAATCGGTCGACGCTATCAAGATGGAATTGAACAGTACAATGGTACAGGACAAAAGCTACTGGATCATCGCCGATACCAATAGCAGCTGGAGAGTGAATCGTGGCGTCAGTCAGACGAGGACAGACCTTAACACCAGTTTTATATCTGACCCGGTGATGGCAGGGGCATATGCCATTGCGCTGCCTACGGCAGACCAGAACGTTAGTGGCGACATATATGCCAAAGTGATGGTGGGCAATACATTCGCCGGCTCGTTCGAATGGACGAACGTGCAGTATTACAGCGTATCTGATGCTAATATCTCTTTGGCTACCGCAAAAACATCCAGTTATATGGAAAGCACGGCATATACTTATGACAGTTCGATCACCACTGGACAGCCCTATACCGCAGTTACCGATACACCGGGCGTCGGCAGCAAGACGATCGATGTAAATGAAGGGTTCTGGATCAAGATGCTCGTAAATGCGCAGCCGGGCGACAAACTGCTGATACCGTATCAGAAATAGGAGAAGAGAACCATGATGAAATTAAAGACAAAACTGATCTTCTCCTGGACGGCAGTAGCGCTGCTGGGCCTCAGCGGCTGCAGCAGCAGTAACGGCAACAGCAGCAGTAGTGAAGAGGCATCATCGGCGCAGTGGTATGCCAGCACGACGGTGAGTGCCGTCAACCCAGTCACACAGGCGGTTATCGCGCATAAGACGGCCGGTGTATTTGGACAGCTGGATGAGAGCAGTGACGGCAAAGACCGCCATGACATCATCGGGATGGGTACGGCGACAGCAACACTCGAAGTCGTTTTCCCGCAGAACGAGTGGGACAGTGTCAATGGTGACTACTTCAGTGATTACCACAGTGTGAAAGAGGGCAGTGACAGCTGGACCTTTCAGGTTAAGAACATGTACAATCCCGATCGTCCGGTTGACCTGAGCAACGAAGCTATCCAAATTGCACTGGAGGGGATCTACACCGTCGAATCCACCATTGTCAACGGAAACATCCGCTACAGTGAGACGCTCAACCGCGCCGATGAGAGATTGGGAGAGCTGACGCTTATCGATCTCGATAACAGTGTTACTTACGCTCTATCTGACCTTCCGACGGCAGATCTCTCAATGGACGGGCTCCATACCCGAACCTTCCGCTGGGTCTTAGGGAGTGTCGATGACAGTGACTTTGTTCCACTGACGGCACCAGCCAAAGCGGCTGCGTTTAGACAAGCCCCAAGCCAAATGTTTCAAACGGCACCGCAAACGACTACCAAGTTCGGTCTGCCTCCGCAGTAATGGGTCGCAGCCGTTGAGAATAACTCTATTCTCAACAGATCAGCTGGAGCCTGAACACTTAGAACGAAATGCTCATCTCTTAACGCAATTTATAGTAAACTACTCCAAAAAATAGAGAGACGATGATAACCTTAGATCAGAAAATTACGATAGCCGATACTGTTTTTGCCCAAGAGATCGACAACGAGATGGTTCTGCTCGATACAGAGAGTGAAGAGTATTTCGGGCTGGATGAGACGGCTGCGGTGATCTGGCAGCATCTGGGTGAAAATGAGTCGCTTCGAGATGTGTATGCATCGATGGTAGAGACCTATGAGGTGGAGCCTGCTCAACTCGAAAATGATATCATTACCTTTGTGCAAAAACTTGTTGATGCCGGTTTGCTGCAGCTGCAAGCGTAGTTAATGAACTCTTATCTTATAACCGATCCTAAGTTCTATTCTGATGATAGTGAGATTTTCCGATCGTCACTGCAAGATGTACTTGCTAAACATCAGCCAGACTTTGCCCTCTACCGCGATAAAAACACCCCAAACTATGCCGGAATGGCAGAGGCCTTTTTAGATGTCTCTTTGCAGTTTAAAAATACAAAAGCTCTGTTACATGGTGATGTTGATCTGGCTGCAAAACTAAATGCTTTTGGTGTGCATCTGACCTCGCAGCAGTTTGATGAGATCGAAAAAGCAAAAGCGCTTGGACTCTTTACCGTCATCTCCTGTCACAGTGAAGAGGAGATTCTAGAAGCGCAAAAAAGAGGTGCTGACGCGGTCACCTACAGCCCCGTTTTCAGTACGCCAGACAAGGGCGAACCCAAGGGTTTAGAGGATTTACAGCACATTGTGGATAAAATAAGCCTTCCTATTATCGCGCTCGGTGGGATCACTACGCCTGAGCAGGTAAAAGCGGTTGAAAAGAGCGGGGCTTACGGCTTTGCTTCGATCCGCTACTTTATAGACAATTAAAAATATTTTGAATACGTCAG
>JBATWM010000030.1:0-3633 GCA_049672605.1 Sulfurimonadaceae bacterium | reverse complement strand
AGCGTGAAGCGTGAAGCGTGAAGCGTGAAGCGTGAAGCGTGAAGCGTGAAGCGTGAAGCGTGAAGCGTGAAGCGTGAAGCGTGAAGCGATTATAAAAAGATGGCAAAGCTCATCTTAACCTAAACTAAATCATTTGAAGATTTAGGTTTGGTGCAGATTGTGCAAAACGTTTAGCCGACAGCGAACATCGGTACGCCGAGAGCTAAACTTTTACGATGTGGCATTTAGTGGCACCCTGCATAGAGCTTTTGCTCTTTATATGCAAGACAGCCAAGGGGCTGGACCCTGCGTCGTAGCTAGAACTTTTACTAGACGAGCATCTTTTCTAGTACTTCTTCTATTCTAGAAACCGGTGTAATAATAAGCGCCTCTTTCACCTCATCAGGTATATCCTCAAGGTCACGTTCATAGTTTTTCTGAGGAATCAGAACCTCTTTCATCCCTGCCTTATGTGCCGCAATGAGTTTCTCTTTCAGTCCGCCAATCGGCATTACAACGCCTGTCAACGAGACTTCGCCCGTCATCGCAAAGTTTGAACGGATCTTTTTACCGCTTAATATCGAAGCGATCGTTGTACACATCGCAATACCGGCACTAGGGCCGTCTTTTGGTGTTGCACCATCTGGAACGTGAATATGAAGGTCATAACGTTTATAGACCTCACTGCTGTCTATCATCAGCTGCTCTTCAATCTCTTTAGCACTCATAGGGAGCTGATCCTTACCAATAGCAAGTTTATTGGTGTCAATAAGTGTTTTAACAACACTCATAGCGATACGTGCAGACTCTTTCATCACATCACCAAGACTACCCGTAAGCTGGAACGTACCCTTGCCTTTAATACGGATACTTTCGATTTTAAGAACATCACCGCCAACAGCGGTCCATGCAAGACCATTCACCACACCAACTCTGTCTATATTATCTGTTTTATCGATCTCAAACACTGTTTTATCTAAAAACTGTTTGATGTTTTTCAGTGATACGCTGACCTTATTTTTCTCAGGATGTTCTAAAATTATCTTAGCTGCCTTACGCGTAAGATCGGCAAGTCGGCGGCGTAGATTACGTACGCCTGCCTCACGTGTATAACTCGCAATGATCTCTTTAAGTGCCGGCTTTGAGATAGAGAGTTCTGACGATTTAAGTGCGTGTTTCTTAAGCTCTTGCGGCAAGAGGTAGCGTTTAGCGATCTCAAACTTCTCTTGCGGTGTATATGAGCTCACCCCGATGAACTCCATGCGGTCACGCAACGGCGCCGGAATACGGCCTACATCATTCGCCGTAGCGATAAAGATAACATTGCTCAAGTCGATATTGAAATTGGTATAGTAGTCTCTAAAAGCATTGTTTTGTTCCGGATCGAGTATCTCTAACAATACGGCTGTTGGATCACCACGTTGTGAACGTCCTACCTTGTCGATCTCATCTAAGACAATAATAGGATTCATCTTTTTTGCATCGATCAGACCTTGAACAATACGGCCCGGCATTGCGCCGATGTAGGTACGACGGTGACCACGAAGTTCATTAACATCTTCAAGACCGCCCAAGGCTATACGGATCAGAGGACGCTTCAGTGCTGTAGCGATGGAGTTTGCCAAAGAGGTCTTACCCACACCCGGAGGACCTGCAAAACAGAGGATTGCCCCGCCCTGTCCACTGTCTTTTTTGCCGCGAAGTTCTATAAGCTCTTTGACAGAGAAGTATTCTGCAATCCGCTCTTTTGGCTTTTTAAGTGAGAAGTGATCCTTGTCTAACTGGTTTTCCACCTCTACAATATCCATCTTCTTCTTGGCAAGGTCGCCATAAGGGATCTCTAACACCCACTCCAGGTAGCTTTGGATCATCCCTGCATCAGCAGAGTCAGGGTGCATGCGAGCAAAGCGTTCAAGCTGTTTGTTGATCTCTTTATAGACCTCTTCACCCATCTTAGACTTTTTAGCTTCGAGCTTTTTACGGTACTCTTCAATCTCTTCATCACGCTGGTTGTCAGTTCCTAACTCTTTTTGGATCTGCTTAAGCTGCTCTTTTAAAAAGTACTCTTTGTTCACCTTTTCAATGCGGTCTTGTACTTTAGAGCGAATCTCTTTTTGGAGTTTATTAGCCTCGATCTCTCCGATAAGGATATCGATCAACATTAAAAAGCGTTTCTCGATATCGGCTTCGATAAAGAGCTTGTACGCCTCCTCTTTTTTCATCTTGATAGTGCTGCAGATAAGGTCAGCAATACGGTTATGCTCATGGTTCTCTTCTATTGTACGAAGAAGATCCGGCGGGAAATAACCACTCACTTGAGAAAGTGTACGTACCTTCTCACGTACCACTTCGAGAATGGCATCCATCTTGAGCTCATTTGCTTCGAGTGGCTCTATCGTGTCAACCGTAGCATGTAAAGTCGGCTCTGTTGTCAATGGTGTCACAACACGACCACGTGCCAAACCTTGAAAAAGAACCTTGACACGGCCATCAGGAAGTGCGACTTTACGCATAATCGAGCCAACTACACCTGCGTCATAGATCGCTTCAAAGTCACGTTCACCCTCATGGTCATCCTTGGTTGGACAGACAATGATCAGTGAATCATTTTCTATGGCTTCGGTTGCGGCTGCAATATTTTTTTCATCACTCAAAAAGAGCGGTGAGATCATAAAAGGGTATAAAAAGATATCATCTTCGGCTATAACGGGTAAATTGGTTGGAAAGTCATCATAATTATCTAATTGCATCATGGCTCCTAAAAATTGTTAAATGTTAAATGTTAAATGTATTATAGATAGTATCACTATACCAAGAGTAAACAAAAGTAATCTATCTCAGTTATGAAGGGAAAATTAAGTAATGGAAAGTTTTAAAATCCACTACCGGCAGGATTGAGTGCACGCTGATACTCTTCTTCTTGCTCTTCTTTGCTTCGTTTATCTGCCACTTTCACTTGTCCCTGGCTGTTACGCGAAACAACACTTTGGGTATCTGGGATTGCAAATGCGTACCAGCTTTCTGTACCATCACCTTCAAAGATCTCTTTGTACCAAGCGACATCAGCCTTTTCAACATCAGCCCAATCAACCCAATTTTCTTTACGTACATTACGGTAATGCTCTGCACCCATTGGTTTATCCAGGCGCTCATATAAAAGCGAAATGCTCTCATTAAGGCTAGCGCGTGCTAAAACCAGTCGCGTTACCATTGTGTCAACAATTGGGTAGTAGATAGAGTGCGGATACTTCACCTTAAAATGGTTTCCGGAAGCAATGGCTTCGTTGATGAGACCTTGATCACGGCGCGGATTTGGCAGGGCCATATACTTCGCTTTGATCTTAAGGAACTCACTGTACTCCAACTCACCCGGCGTGGCATAACGTTTGATGTATTCGTTTAGAAAATGCTCTGCTAAAAGGTACTCTTCATACTGAAGATGTGACTGTGCCATGATCATTGTCGCCTCAGGCAGCAGTGGCGAACCGATATGCTCACTTTGTAGAGAGCTGTAGTAGTTATCTGCTTTGTCAAGGTTACCCTCTGAAACCGACTCGATTATTCGTTTGTACCAGTATGCTGCCGGTTTGTTATACTCTTCAATATCTTTACTGCAACCAGCCAGGAAAAAAAGAAACGCTAAAAATAAAAAAA
>JBATWM010000029.1:0-25750 GCA_049672605.1 Sulfurimonadaceae bacterium | reverse complement strand
TGAATGGTGAATGGTGAATGGTGAATGGTGAATGGTGAATGGTGAATGGTGAATGGTGAATCAATTATGAAAGATGGCGAAGCTCATCTAAAACCAAACCTAACTTTTAAAAGTTTTAGATTTCGAGGAAACATCGCTGTGCGAGCGGTACCCTTGTTTTGGTGCAGGTTGTGCAAAACGTTTAGCCGACAGTGTACATCGGTACACCGAGAGCTAAACTTTTACGATGTGGCATTTAGTGCCACCCTGCATAGAGCTTTAGCTCTTTATGTGCAAGATACGCTGAAGCTAGAACTTTACAGTCCTAAAAACTTTTTAATCTCTTCAGCTCTGTCAGTTTTTTCCCAAGTAAACTCTGGCAGTTCACGACCAAAGTGGCCATAAGCTGCTGTTTTACGATAGATAGGACGAAGAAGGTCAAGAGACTCAATGATCCCTTTTGGTGTGAGATCAAAAAGTTCTTTGACACACTCTTCAATCTTTTCTTCATCTACGACGCCGGTACCATGAGTGTCTACCATAATAGAGACTGGCTTGACAACTCCGATTGCGTAAGCGACTTGAATCGTTACACGTTCACAGGCACCTGAGGCAACCAGATTTTTTGCCACGTGACGTGCAGCATAAGCAGCAGAACGATCAACCTTGGTCGGATCTTTTCCAGAAAATGCACCCCCACCGTGCGGGCATGCACCACCATAGGTATCAACAATGATCTTACGGCCTGTAAGACCAGCATCACCTTGTGGACCACCAATCACGAATTTACCCGTAGGATTGATGTGATAGATAATATCATCACTCATTAACTCTGCTGGGATCACTTTTTTGATCACTTCATTGATAACATCTTCATGAAGCTGTGCTTGGTCAATGTTGTCATGGTGCTGTGTTGAGATAACGACCGTCTCAACAGAAACAGGTTTATGCCCCACATATTTTACAGAGATCTGTGCTTTACCATCTGGACGAAGATAAGGGATGATCCCCTCTTTACGAACCTGTGCCAAACGCTCAGTCAGGCGGTGTGCCAAATGAATCGGAAGCGGCATCAGTTCAGGGGTCTCATTACACGCGAAACCAAACATCAATCCTTGGTCACCTGCTCCGATCTCTCCACCCACTTGATCAACCCCCTGACTAATATCTGGAGACTGTTCGCCGATAGCATTCAAAACAGCCGCGGAACGGTGGTCGAATCCATAACGCGCATCCGTATAGCCGATCTCCTTCACAACTGAACGTACGATATCCTGCATTGGGGTATACGCATGTGTCTTTAATTCGCCTGCAATGATACAAAAACCATTTGAGACCAAGGTCTCACACGCAACGCGTGCTTTAGGATCTTTTGCAATAATGTCATCCAGAATAGCATCGCTAATCTGATCAGCCATCTTGTCAGGATGCCCTTCTGTTACAGACTCAGAAGTAAATATATACTCTTTAGTCATCGATTTCCTTTATTGTTTTATCCTTCACTTAAACACCGCTATTTAAATCATATATAGGGCATCTTATAAAATGAAAGTCCGCGATTATAGCTGAAAGCAATTTAAACTTTTTGGCTTGTTTTTAAGTGACTCTATTTATTTATCTTCTTGTGCTAAAATCCTCCCATAAAAATTCAAAAATGGAGACTACATATGTTAGTAACAAACAAAGCACCAGACTTTACAGCAACAACTGTAATGGGAAACAACGAGATCAAAGAAGATTTCAACCTATACGAAAACTTCGGTGAGAACGGTACAGTTCTTTTCTTCTACCCACTGGACTTTACATTTGTATGTCCTTCAGAGATCATCGCGTTTGATCACCGTCTTGCAGAGTTCAAAGAGCGTGGTATTGAAGTGATCGGTGTATCTGTTGACTCTCAGTTCTCTCACTTTGCTTGGAAAAACACTCCAGTAAACGAAGGTGGTATCGGTCAAGTCAACTATCCACTTGTAGCTGACCTTACAAAAGATATCGCTAAGTCGTACGATGTTCTTCTTGATGGTGGTGTTGCACTACGTGGTTCATTCCTAATCGACAAAGACGGTACTGTTCGTCACGCTGTTGTTAATGACCTTCCACTTGGCCGTAACATCGATGAGATGATCCGTATGGTTGACGCAATGCTTTTCACTAACGAACATGGTGAAGTATGTGCTGCGGGCTGGAACAAAGGTGACGAAGGTATGAAAGCAGACACTCAAGGTGTTGCTGAGTACTTGGCTAAACACGAGGGTGATCTGTAGTCACACTCTTTTCTATCGCACTTCCACTCGGAAGTGCACTCTCTCTTAAATTTATTTCATAAACTATTTATTCTTTCAATTATATAAATGCTAAAGTTTTTTTTTTAAAACCAATCACTCAGCTTTATTCACCTTCTCCAAAACTTTTTCAAGAGACTTAACCGTACTGGTAATATTGGCAATCGTTTCAGACCCTGTCGAGACGATGGCACGCACTTTCCAAAGCCCAAACCACAGCAATCCAAACAACACAGCCGCGATCACCAGCACCAAAATTAGAATCCTGTTCTCAATACGGCTTAACGTTGGATCGATAAGGTCGTTTTTTGAAGTGCTGACAACTTCCTGTACACCAACCACAGCATTATCTAAAATAGTGTTGATGCCCCCTTCTACCGTTTCAAACTGCTTAGGCAGAGCATCGGCGATGTTGTTAATGGCATTGGCGTTATTGTTCAGTGCTTTAGTCAAGGCCGTAATGAGCTCATGGTCTTGACTCGTAAAGTCCTCTTTGTTGGAAAGCTGTTGAGTCAATGCAGCGATCTGCTGTGAACTCTTTTCAATAGAAGCAACCGTCTCTTGAACACCCGCTACGGTGATGACAACCTCGATACGGCTTGTTGTTGTGCTGTTTTGATCGGATGCAGCTATGTTAACCGATGCGAAGAGCATCAGACCAAATATTAGAAGTGTAAAACGATGCATAAATATTCCTTTATTTTAATATTTTGCCCTCTTCATAGCAACTTAATACACTAGATAAAAACTTAGTGTTTAATATACTTTTTGATTTATTTTTCTTAAGCCTTAGTATCTAGTAAAAATTGAAGATTGAATTGCTGACCCTTTATTCAATATTTTTCCTCGTTCCCATCGTCCTCGATGGGAATGCATACATAATTCCAAGAACAGCCACAATATTAAAAACAAATACTATTTATTCAAAGCCTCATACGCCAACTGTCGAATCCAGTCATTAAACTTAACGTCATTCTCAATACAAAATGCAGCGTACTCTTTTAGCTCATCAATGGTGAGCATTAACTCTACCTCTTTAAGTTCTACACCCTCTTTTATCAACTCTTCTATTGATTTCATCTTATTTTTCCTCTGCATTATCTTGATCTCTTTGCAACTTAAACTCGCGTGGCAGTGGCACCTGCATCAACTGTGCAATGGCATGGACAAAAGCATTTTCTGTTTCAGACACTTGACCGTCAATTTTAATGCTATGTAGTACTCCTTCAAAGATACGTTCAGCGATAGCCGGTTTGGCCGTCTCTATTGCAAATACAGACTTTAAAAATGCATCATGGGTGATGAGCTCACGTGAGTGGTACTGCAAGGCACCGGCTTGAATGGCCTTTTTGGTCTTGTTAAAAGCCTCTTCAGCTTGCTGTTCATCGTCGTATTGTGTTTGAACAAGCATGGAAAAGAGGATCTCGACCTCCTCTTTGATCGCACCGATATGGGTGTGTGTGCTTTTTGGTACCTTTCGAATGCCAAGGTGCATCTCGATCGGGCGCTGAATGATGTACTGCAGGCTCCACTCAAACAGTGAGACATGTTTGTCTATGGTAACAAAAGTCTCCACTATGGTGTTGAAACGCTGATACTGCTCTATAGAGAGGCTTTTGAGCGCATTGAGACTCAATGAGACGATCAATGCACTCTGCTTTTGCAACTCCATATGTTCTTCTTGCATAAAGCTTGCAAATTCAAGTAAGAGGTAGGGATTCTCCTCTTGTACAACCGCAAAGAGTTGGTCTTTGTGTGAGGCATCGTACAGCAGAGACAAGATAACGGCTTGTGCACCGAGAGGGTCACTAAGACGCTCTTCGATCTTAGAGTCCAAAGCTTCGATCTCTGTTTGAACCTGCTCGACCTCTTCTTCTTTGATCTGGCCGACACTCATCATCGCAGCCGCTATGGCACCCTGTACAAAACGCTCTTTTGTCTCTTCTTCCCGCTCGACTTTAGACACTTTTGGCTCAGGTACTTTTCTCTTCTCATAGTCAGGAAAACGTCCACTCCATCGCGGTTCTATTTTTTTAATGCGTTCCTCTAACGGCGGATGGGTTGCCATCAATGCACTGAAAAATGAACCGACGCCCTCTGCAAAATAGAGGTGGCTATAGGTCTCTGCTGCCGGAGCTTGCAAGCGTGAACTGTAATAGGCGATCTTTTTCAGTGCCCCACTGATACCACGGGGGTAACGGGTATACTGCACAGCTGTTGCATCGGCCAGGTACTCACGCTTTCGACTGACATTGGCCTTGATGATCGAGCCAAAAAAGGTGCCTGCATATCCGATGACAAAAAGACCTGCTCCTAAAACAAGCACATAGAGTCCGCCATTACCCTTTTTGTTGCTTGACGATCTTGTGCTGTGTGATGTTCTGGACATAGAACGCAATATAAACCGACCGATCAGACCGATCAGAAGAATACCGTGAAGTGTCGCTGTGAGTTGTAGATTTAGACGCATATCACCATTGAAGATGTGGCTAAACTCATGTGCTATCACACCTTGAAGCTCTTCACGATCCAGCTTTTCAACAGCTCCTCGTGTCACGCCGATGACCGCATCATCCAAGGTCAGTCCTGCTGCAAAGGCATTGATACCACTTTCATCTAAGATGTATACGGTAGGGGTGGAGATACCTGAGGCAATAGCCATCTCATCAACGACATTCAAAAGTATCTTCTCTTGCATGTCTGCTTTGTTGCGGTTTAACTGTCGCCCCCCAAGTGCGATGGCGACATTTTTACCCCCGCTTGAAAGAGAAAGGTATTTAAATACAGACCCGCCGGCTACAACACCTACAACAGTTATGACTACCCCATACAAGAGACGAGGGCCTACATAGGCAAAAGGATCGACTAGAAAATTGGCAAGGGGAATGTCATCTAAGTAGAGGTATAAGCCGATAACAAAAAGAATCGTTACTCCGATCAACACCAAAACAGCGATGAAAAAGATCACCACTAACCATAATGTATGTTGACGAGAGCGTTCCTGCTCTTGGAAAAAGTTCATATTTCAGATGCTAACAGAGATTAAAAGCTGACTTTAGGCGCTGCTTGCATCGCTTTTGAATCTTCAAACTCAAGCATCTTGGCATCGGTTGTAAAACCAAACATACTGGCGACCTGGTTTTGAGGAAACGACTGGCGATAGGTGTTAAATGCGAGTACAAAGTCATTAAAGGCTTGACGCGCAAAGCCGATGCGGTTCTCTGTGGTTGTCAACTCTTCCGTGAGTTGCATCATGTTTTCGTTGGCTTTAAGCTCCGGGTAGGCTTCCATCACAAAACTCATCTTCCCCATAGCACCGACAAGGCCCTGCTCTGCCTGGTTGAACTGTGCAACGGCTTTTGGATCATCAAGATGACGTTCCATCTTTGCCAACGAGTTCGACGCTTCATTACGCGCTGCGATAACCGCTTCTAGCGTCTCTCTCTCATGTGACATATACTTCTTCGCCACTTCTATAAGGTTAGGGATAAGGTCATACCGACGTTTTAGCTGCACTTCGATCTGTGCAAATCCATTATCGATCTGATTTTTCTTTGCCACTAAATTGTTATAGATCGCAATTGCATATAACCCCAATAAAACTAAAACACCAAGTACTGCATAACCCATATTCGCTCCTAATAAAATTTAATTTATATTAACACACTAATGTTAATAGGCGTGATAACTGTGAACAACTACCGTACAATTGCCGAAAGTATGCCAAGTGTCAATGCGGAGAGTATCAGCATCCCCCACATTGAGAAGATCTGACTTTTCAGGTTTGCCCAAACATCTTTGAGTTCATCTTTAAAATTGTGCTCTTTTTCATTGTACTCCTCTTGCAGCTCGTCAAGGGTTCGGAAACGTCGGTTCTTCTTTTCATCAGGCATGGCTACTCCTTAACTAGATGGCTTTGTACAAAGTTCAGGGCCTTATCGTTGACAAAAGCCAGGTTGCACCAGTTTGTCTGTGGCTGTTTTAAGATCAGTCGGTGCGGCGATGTCGCACGAGAGAGAGCCACATAAAACTGTGAGGGTGCAAAGATCTCTGTTGTCTCAATGATAAGGTCTTCAATGCTCATTCCCTGCGACTTATGAATCGTGATCGCGAAAGCAAGAGCAATCGGAAACTGATGGACACTGAATTTTGCCTCTTCCATCATCTCCTTTTTGCCTTCGACCGTCTTCTCTTTCCACTGTGTCTTTGCCATCGAAGCGCGCTCAAGTTTGACAACGACGCCATCACTCTTTTCAACAAAAACGATCTCATCACTTAAACGCACAATGCGTCCGCGTTCCCCATTGAAGTAGTTCCAGGCATTACGAGTAAAAAGGACAGGTGCTCCTACTTTGAGTTTGAGTTGAGGCTCGATGCGCGCATCACTTAAAAAACGCTCCACCTCTTTTTCGGTTGTCTGTTTGTCATGTTTAACAAGCTGTGCTTCGTACATCATCTCATCGCTGTCTATAAAAGCAAGTTGTGCTTGGTTATGACGTGAGGCAGAGTAATTTTTACCATAAAGGTAGGTGTATTGACTCAGGTCTTCACCAATAGGTTTGATTAGATGATGCAGATAATAGTGCTCATCATCCCCCACCTCAGCAAATCGTACTCTATCGAGCACCTTTACAAAGTCCCTGTCATCACTACGGTGATTCACTTCCAAAGTGATCGTCTTAAACGCAAACCGCTGCCAGCTCTCAGACTCAAACGCAAAATAGATCTCGCCGTAGCCTCTTACAACAGGAGGCAGTTGTAAAAAGTCCCCTACTGCTAAAAGTGTCCCTTTAAAGTCGCTCTGCAGCAGTCGAAGTCGTATCATCTCAAATAGTGGGGCACTCACCATCGAGATCTCATCGATGATGATAAGATCCATCGAAGCGATCAGCTTTTTGATCTTCTTCTTGATCTCAAGCTTCCCTTTCTGCTCCAACTCTTCGATGGAGTCAGCAATACCTAGATCTAAAAAGCTATGGAGTGTCTGTCCGCCGATCAGTGTTGCGGCCATTCCCGTCGAAGCCAGTTTAGCAACTTTTTTACCTTCACTGCTGTAATGCTCAATGATCTTACGTGTAAGCGTCGTCTTACCCGTTCCGGCACCACCGGTCAGAAAGACATTTTGTTTCGTATCCAATAAAGAGGTTGTTCGATCAAAAAAAGGCATATATATCTTTATCTATTTAGTTACAAGTATTTTATCAAAGAAAATCAACAAACAACCGTCTAAAATATATGTAATTATAGTTCAAAGGAATTTTTTATGGCGTTGGACCCAAAAAAACGCAATTTCTATATGACCTCGACTATCATTGCCACAGCTCTTATCTTTATGTTGACAAGCGGCTACTACATCCATGACGGCGTTAAAAACAGCAGCAGTCGTGACATGGCAGTTGACCAGAGGATCGATCAGTGTTATGAAGAGAAGGGGTTGGATTAAGAGCTGGTATAAGCAGATACAAAACTTTGCTTGTTACGTTAAGCCGTATATACGACACTGTTCTTCCCATCCGCTTTTGCCTGATAAAGCAGTTGGTCAACACGATACAGTATTGTATTACTTGTATCAAGTTCATGATACTCGACAACACCAAAACTGGCTGTAAGCAGTATCTCATTTTCTGATACAGAAGTTTCAATCTCATCACGCATTTTTTCTGCTACTTCTACAGCACCTTCAAGTCGGCTGTTGGCACAGATAACTAGAAACTCTTCTCCACCCCATCGGCCGACAATATCACTGCTTCGTGAATGGGTCGAAAGGATTTTGGCAATTTTGATGAGCGCACGGTCACCCGTATCATGGCCGTAGATATCATTGATTTTTTTAAAATCATCGACATCCATCATGATCACAGAAAACGGTGTCCCATACCGTCTGGCAAGCTCCAGCGCACTGTTCATACTCTGATCCAAATAACGACGGTTATAAACATTGGTCAAAGCATCGAACGTTGAATGCCTTTTCAGTTCCACGTTGTGCCGCTTGATCATATAGTAGTGATAAAGTAAAAAGGCTACTACGACACCTACTGCACCCAGTATCTTCCACAGCAGTGCATAATCTATCCCAGCTTCATAGTTGACCGCTACCCACTGGTTAAGTATCTTATGTTTTGTCTTTTCATCTATACTCGCCACCGCTTTATCAAACACCTTCAAAAGTATCGGATCATCTTTGTGTACACCTATACCCAACTCCCAATTCTCATGGTCGATACGTCCGGAAATCTTTAATGAACCCATGTATTTATTTTGTATCAAATATCCAATACTGGTCAAATTGTCGATAAAGGCATAGAGCCTGCCCTGCCTAACTGCTTCAAGTCCCTTGGAAACCGTCTCAACCTCAACAAAGCTGACATCCGGATAACGTTTTTGCAACAGCTCAGTAAAAGCGTAGCCCTTGACGACACCCAGCCGCTTGTCAAGCACCTCTTCTATATCTGCAATAAAAAAGGTGTCTATTGTTGTTGCAAAGACAAGAGGAACTGTTAAGTAAGGACGGGTAAAGCCCATATACTTTTTACGCTCCGGTGTCTCCATTGCGAGTGAAAGTATGTCACATTTTTTAGCCTTCATATAGGCCAGTGACTCGCTCCTGTTTTCAGTCGGCACTACCCGAATCGGCACACCCAGCGTCTTCTCCATAATCTGCATATATTCGACATTCATCCCGATGTGTTTGCCGTCTTCAAGTTTTTCAAACGGCATCCAATCAGGGTCGATACAGGCTCTGATCTCTTTTTTGGTTTTAAGGTAGGCCTTTTCCTCACTGTTGAGCATAAATGCGTCTCTGTCTTCAGCACCGTACCAGACAAGACAATCAATATCTATTTTATTTTTCAATAGTCCCATAACATAATAGAAGTCATAGATCTTTTCGATCTTCTCAGTATCGATCCGGCCAATCACTTCACTGCGATAATAGGCCAGCTTTTTGAGTGCTTCTGCCTCAAACGTCAAGGCAGCTTTAGATTTGTGTTGGACATTGTATCGGTCTAAAATAATCGCAACTGTCTCTTCAATATGGCTAAATGCATACGTCCATCCTTTCAACGAAGCCTCACGAAAACGTTCTGCCCGATCAGGATTGTTGGCTATCTCTTCTTCACTGCTAAAGAGAATATCGCTGTAAAAGTCAAAATCGTACTCTTTGGGATCAAATACAGTGTAGGCTATTCCTCTCTGCTCCAACAAAAAAGGTTCGTTCGAGAGATAGCAGCTCATAAGGTCCGTTTTTTGATCAATCAGATCATTGATATCAAGAGAGTGCTTCTGAATGATCATATCATCAAGAGAGACCCCGTTATGGTTGGCCATCGCTTGGTATGCCACTGCGCTAAAGGCATCAGAGGTCATCATCACCCGTTTTCCGGCAAAATCTTTCACATTCTTAATACCAGACGCTTCGGTCGCAACAAGCACCGACGGTGAAGATTGAAATGCAGACGCCATCAATACGACAGGCTTGCCTTCACTCCTATCGATGATCAAGGATGAACGCCCAATACCATAAGTAGCATTGCCGTTTAAGACCTCATCTGCAGAGTTGACAGTGTTTTTGAACGGCAACAAGGTCACATCTAATCCGGCCTCTTCATAAAAGCCTTTCTCTTTAGCGACATAATATCCGGCAAACTGGAACTGATGAAGCCACTGTAGCTGCAATGAGACCTTTTCAAGTTCCTGCGATTGTAGTAAAAAAGGGGTGAAGAGCAACACCAATAGTTGAAGAGATCGTTTCATATTACTACTTTATTTATGGATATATTGAAATTAATAATAACAGATTTTATATATTGTCATTCTTTTTGGAGACAAAATTTTTCTATTTAGCTTTCTTGCAATAATAAATATATTATAAATGTCTTAAAAGTATACTAACCCTCTTGATCTATGACAAGCGTTTGTCCAAAGGGGACATCATTCATTTCAGCACTGATCCACATGACTTCATAAAAGGGTTCGACCTCGGGAAAGGTTCCCTTGGTGTCTGAGAAGTACAATAGCAGTGACGGCGCATCCAGGGTCTCATCGATAAGGCTAAAGACTGGACGAAAGTCCGTGCCGCCGCCACCTTTGATCTCTACTTCTAGTCTCTCGCCACTTAATATCTGTCTGTAACTTTGTATCTTGGCATCACAGACGATCAGGTCGATGATGTAGTTGGGAAAGTGAATTAAGATGGTTTCGACTTCGCTTAGAAAAAGTGAGAGCAGTGTCTCATCGACTGAACCTGAACTGTCGATTGCAATGGTCAGCCTCAAGGTATCACTGTAAAGTGAAGGAAGGTAAATACCACTGTAAAGCAACTTCTTAGATGGCGGCATCATACGGTAGTTATCATAGTAGTGTCTGTCAATTGCCCGGTAGAGCTCTTTGCGCCAGTCCACTTTAGAACTATCAACGATGGTAAAAAATCGTTCAATGTCGAGTGGAAGATCGCCGTGTAGGTTCATCTTCTCCAAGGCCTCATTAGCAAACTGCTCAAACATCTCCTCTTCGGCAATTAACTGTTTTTGCTCTCGGTTTTCCACCTGCATCTGGGAACGTTTTTTGTCAGGGTCATGGTCGCCTTCAGCGTTTTTCATCTGCTGCTGTTGGCGTTTGTTCTCCTCGTTAAAACCGGTCTCATTCTCTTCGTTGTCATCAAACTCTTCATTTTGGATCTCATCTTTTAAGATCGCATAGATCTCTTCTGCGTACATCCCCTCAAAACGAGGGTCAAGCACGATCTCCATCGGTGCATCGAGCCCGTTCGCAACCAACATCGTGTTAATAGCGTGATCGGTCGCCAACTGCCACAACCACGACATCCGTCCTTTTTGGCGGTTTTCGTAAGCTAACGCAGCATGCATGGCACCATTGGAGAGGGCAAAAGAGAGTTCGTCTCGACTAAGGCCTAAAAGGTATTCATCGTTATACTCAAAGCGAACACCATCACTCAGATAAGCTTGTATGTTGTCGTTTTGCTGTAATTCAAGTTTAGAGGCGAGGGTTCCAAAGTAGGGATAATCTACAAGCAGTTTTGCCTTGGCCTCTGAGATCTTCTGTTTGAGCTGAGGCGTCATTATGCAAGTAAGTAGGCGAACTTACCGACCCATTTTGAAAAGGCTTTTTGTTCTTCCATTGTAAAACCGGCTCGTTGCAAGTCCTGTACAACCATCACTGAAAACTCACTTTGCAGATCGAGGGTGTAGTTCAAAAGGTTATCCATCCGCTCTTCAGAAGGATTTTTAAGAGTAGCCATGACCAAACCGGTAGCTAAAGCATACAACACATCGACCTCTTCAGGATAAGCACCTTGACCACTCTCTAGTATGGCCTCAATATCCGGAAGCTTATGCATCACCTTGGCAAAACTTAAAAATCGCACTGCACGTTCTTTACCGATGGCGCCGCCAATGGTCTCCAAAAGTAGTTTATAATCCATCTCGCTTCTAAGTAAAGAGCTGACAAACTCCCAGCTTCTCGGTGTTGCGAAACTCTTTTCATTTTTCGTCGGGTCAAACGAGAAGAGATCATCACTTTTATAACCTATGTAGGCAATAACACGTTCATCTATGCCACTGTCATACGCCCAGTCACGCCAATCTTCCACACTCACATCCATCTCAAGGTGGACAAAACGGTTTGCCAAAGGTGACGGCATACGGTAGACCACACCACGGTCTCCTTCACGGTTACCGGCCGCAACAATTGCCCATCCATCTGGAAGTGTGTACTCGCCTACTTTTCTATCAAGGATCAACTGGTACGCAGATGCTTGAACCGCCGGAGGAGCCGAGTTAAGTTCATCGAGAAACAGAATGCCTTTTCCCTCGCGAGGCAGAAACGAAGGTGGTGCCCATAGAGCCTGATGTTCATCTTTGTCATAAAAAGGGATACCCTTTAGGTCCGTCGGGTCCATTAAAGAGAGACGAAGATCGATAAATTCATAGTCATTTGTCTCTGCGATCTGCTTAACAATCGATGATTTTCCGATACCAGGTGGTCCCCAAATAAAAGTAGGAATCTGAGCCTTAACCATGGCGGTGACTGAACTGTTTATCTCTTTTGAACGCACTATTTTCTCCTTTTAGACATCCCAGCCGATATTATCGCGCTGAATATGTTTTCCGAAACTCGAATTTTCTTTGACCGCCCTCTCAAGCCGTCTGTCGAGTTGAAACTGATACAGCAGTTCAACAGGGGTTGACGGGTTTTTAGCCAGAGCGAGCAGGACCTCTATATCTTGAGACCCAGCAAGTTGATGCAAGATCGAGACATCTGTTTTAGCATTAGCAGCTATTTCACTGCCAAATAGTTCTGCATCTCTGTTGAAAAGCTCTAGTAGACCATCACCCTGCATCTGCTCATTTGCTATCAAACTGCGTAAGACCTCCACCTTGTCACTTGCAAAAAGTGTCTCAAAAACACTGCTGGTGATCTTTGCATTTTTGGCAAGGATGATCTGGACATCCTCGCCTCTCTCTAATAAACGCTCTTGCATCTCTAACTGCAACGTTAGATTTTGGGCTAAGGCAAAATCATACTGCTCAAGAAGATCGCCAAATAGCTCCATGTCAAGTGTTATATGTTTAGCAATATTCTCCGGAAACTCTTTTAACAAAACCAAGGCGATCTGATGTTCAATGGTATGGTTTAGAGAGAGTGTCTCATTAACAATAGGTTTAGCAAGGTTCAAAAGGTACTGTTGTAGCTGCAAGTCAAGGTCATGTCGCATGGCAATAAGCATCTGAATATCATCATTGCCTTTTTTTAGCCACTGCTTCAGTACCTTTGTCGATGTACTTGGATGCAGTGCGATGGCGTTTAGTATCTTTTGCGTCGAGTTCTCACACCCCTCTTTAAGTGCGGTCTGCAACGGTGCCAAGAGTGCTATGGTCTCGGTCAATTCTGCATTAGCACTCTGGTTGAGCAGATGCATGATACCCATGTTGGCGTATTGGACATTGTGATTTCGTTCGATGTTCTCATAAAAACGGCTGATCAATGCCGCCGTAATATCACGGTTGTCATCACTCTCAAAAAAGCCGACACCTTCCCAGTTGTAGAACTTCAGCAGACGCAAAAAGAGCTCATTTGAAATATGCTTGTTTTGCAGATAACCCATAAGTCGATCTCTATCACCGCTCAACTTCAGACTCATCAAGAGTTTATCAACATCAATGGCCTTGCATAACCACTTTTCAAGTGCTTCGATCTGAATGATAGGCGCCACTTTCTCTGTATAGAGGCGATCAAGTTCATCTTGCTCTATCGGGTTTACCAACCGTCCTTCGACGATCACTTCAACACCATCATCAACATCATCCACTAAAACGATGTTGTGGTTGAGAAGCTGCTTGGCAAACTCATCCCTGTTTAGAGCTCTGCTTTTACCAAAGAGTATGATATTTTTATTTTTCAGGAGTTCGAAATTCATAAAGTAATTATAGTGTTTTTGGGCTAAGGACTTACGATTGTTATAATTTACAAGTTTTGTTAAAGAATAGTATTACCCACACTATATTCACATGTTTCATGATTACAATTGCTTTTAGAATTAGAGACCCCTAACAACTATGTATGGATATTTACACCAACACAAAAAGGAACTAATATGAAAAATCAGATGCTACACTTGGGGATTTTACTGCTAACGATCTTATTTGTCATCTCAATCGGAAGTCTTGCTCTATTTGTCGCCAACGGCACTAACAACCTTTTTGGTATCGGGCTAGCGATCATCTTACTGCTTACTGCAATGACCTTTATTAGCTATCTGCTTTTTGATCTATACAGTCCCATGCAAGATGAACGAGAAAGTGACCACCGATCTTCTCAAGAGTCAATCAAATAAGAGCGAGAAGAGGTATGTATTTGACTTTACTCTTAATAACGTGAGGTTACTCACCTTTTTAGGAGATATCCTAGTTGCCTGCTAAGACCTTTTTGATCGTGTAACGTGTGTCTTCATCAAGGTTTTGCATATTTTCCATCATCCATTTTAGATAACCGGCATCTTCGAGAGCCAGTTCTTGGATCGTTTTGCCTTTATGTTTTCCAAAACGCATCGGTTTGGTGATAAAAACCGGCTCTTTAGTCAACTCCACCATCTTCTCTACAGGGTTCACGCCGGGAAACTTCTCTTGAACTGTTTCGCGCAGACGCGTTAAGAGCAGTTTTAAAAAAAGTACATCGCCAAGTGCATCATGCGCTTTGAGTTCGATACCTAATTTTGCTGCTTCGATCTCTTCCTCTTTATATAACTCTAATGAGTAGCGGAAATACTGCAAGCGGTGATATTCCGAATCAGGAAAGACATGTTTAGCCACACGAAGGGTATCGATCAGCTTCATCTCCAAACTAAAACCCTCTTTTTCTAGCATACCGATGTCAAACGGAGCGTTATGGATGATCATATAGTTTTCAGGACTGTTAAGCGCGATCAAACGATGATACGATTTCATCTCGACACAAGTTGGCTTGCCTTCGATCATATCAGGTGTGATGTTATGTACTTCCATCGCACCGACAGCAATTGGCACCTCTGTTGAGCACAGTTCATTATGGATCTCAGTCGGTTTTCCCGGATCTAAAACTAAGTATCCTAACTGAATAACACGGTCATTTTCGCCCGCGCCTGTTGTCTCTGTATCTAAAATGATGTATTTTGCCATGACTGACCTTGTATGAAAAGTTAAATTATTGGAAATTAATGAAAGGTTCGGCTTCTAATTGCAACATCGCTGCAATAAACATCTGATTGAGCTCAATATCAACATATTCCTGACCGTTTTCAACACTGAACTCATAACTAAGAAAACTTATCGCCTGCCAAGCGATCTTTTTTCGATTATATGTAAAATCAGAAACAGCAATAGGTTCACAAAGTTCTTCTAAAAGTTCTGTAATTAGTGCTTTGACATTTTGTTCATTACAATCATCAAAGAGTTTACAAAGTTGCTGCAGAGAGATGTAAACATACGGTTCACCCTCTTGAATAGAGGTGAAATAGATAACGTTTGCCAACTTTACCGCTCTTTCACTTGGCCGTTTCATGATCAATCGTTTTTTAATCTCATCCATATCAACAGCCTCCATGCCAGTAACTTTATTTTTTTTATTATACTGTAGCTTTTGTTAACCATTTTTATAGCTTATACTCTATATAATCAACAGATGATAAAATCACTATTCATTTTTTCAACCCTTTTCCTCTCTACGCATGCCCTTGAGATCATCCAAAAACCGATCAGTTTTAGCGAGCACCGTCAACAACTGACTTTGAATTATATCCATGAACATTATGGGCTTGCCCCTAAAGACATCACCATCACACCTCGTGTCATCGTTGTTCACTTTACAGCCATACCAACACTTCAAGGCTCATTTGAAGCCTTTAACCGTGAAGAGCTTCCCTCAAGCCGAAAAGACATCTCTGGAAACAGTGCCAGTGCCAATGTCTCTGTCCCTTACCTTATTGACAAGGATGGGACCATCTATCAACTTATGCCGGACAACTGGATGGGACGGCATGTCATTGGTCTTAACTACAGCAGTATCGGTATTGAAAATGTTGGCAGGCTTGGTTCACTGACGGCCAAACAGCTAGAGGCCAACATTGCACTCATTACATACCTTCAGAAAAAACATGAAAGTATCGACTACCTTATCGGCCACTCAGATTATCGCTGTTTTGAAGAGAACTCACTTTGGCTGGAGAAAGACAAAAATTATCGTACCGAAAAAGATGACCCGGGTGAAGTGTTTATGAGCAAACTTCAATCAGCTCTGCCTACACTTAAACAAGCGCCATGTAAATGATAACAACGCCTCTTTTTTATCTTTTAACTGTTGCTCTGCTTGCAACACTCCTCGGTACGCTTGAAAAGATCACCAAACATAAGGTCTTTACCTTCTTGCCTGCCGTCGTCCTCATCTATGTTGCAGCGATGCTTTTTGCGCAATTTGGTCTGTGGCAAGAGAATACATCCGTACACGACAGTTATAAAAGTGTCAAAACATCTCTTCTGCCGGCGATGCTCTTTGTCATGCTGTTGCAGATCGATTTGAAGGCATTTGTAGGCTTGGGAAGATCACTTATTATCGCCTACGTCTCATCTGTTTTGTCACTCTCGTTTGCATTTATCGCTCTTTTTTGGCTCTTCTCTCTGAACAGTGATGCGGCCGGTGTTTTTGCCACACTGGCAGGAAGTTGGACAGGAGGCACGGCGAATATGCTGGCTGTAGCAGGCGCACTCAATGTTCGTGAAGAGCTGATGGGTTACGCCCTCATTGTCGACTCCATTGACTACACACTATGGGTGATGACACTGCTATTTTTAGTCGCTTTCGCCCCTGTCTTTAACCGTTGGACCAAAGCACCGCTTCGTTTTAAAACGATTATAGAAGAGGAGCAGCAGGAAAAACAGAAGATCCAACCACTGCCTTTAGTTCTTCTTTTTTTCTTCTCCCTTCTCATCGCCTACCTCAGCAACACTCTCGCCGCACTGTTAAGCGGGCTTTCGCAGACGACTTGGAGTGTTCTCTTTGCCACACTCTTTGGATTAATAGGTTCACGCACACCCTTGAAAGCTATTGTTGGCTCACCTGCACTTTCCAGTGCGATGTTGATGTTTCTTATCGCTCTTATCGGTTCGCAAGCCCATCTTCGCGGTTTTGGAGAGGTGCCTCTTTACTTAGGTGTCGGTCTGCTTATCTTGCTGCTTCATGCCGTCATTATGGTCATCGTGGCGAAACTCTTCAGACTCGACCTCTTTAGTATCGGGGTTGCTTCTCTCGCCAACATCGGCGGTGTTGCCTCAGCCCCTATCTTGGCTGCAGCCTACCACCGTTCACTGATCGGTATCGCTGTATTGATGGCGATTATGGGCTACATGATAGGCACCTTTGCCGGACTGGCAATCGGCTATATCCTGCAAGGTATTGCTGTATGATCATCACGGGTATTACTATTGAGATCGAGAAGATACCGCTTCGGACACCATTTATCACGGCGCTTCGCAGGGTTGACGACGTTGAGAATATTCGAATCTGCATCCATACGGACACCCCGAATATCGGTTACGGTGCAGCACCTGCCACTAAAGCGATAACAGGTGAAGATCTGCAGAGCATCTCTAAGACCATCAAAAAGGTCATCACGCCTAAACTGGTTGGAGAAACATTTGAGCTCTCAAAAGTACTTGAGATCTTACACACTTCTTGCAAGGGTAACAGCAGTGCAAAAGCTGCCGTTGACATGGCACTCTATGACCTTGCCGCTCTCTCAAACAACAGCTCCTTGGTTGCATTTTTAGGTGCTAATCCAAAACCGCTGCAGACCGCTGTGACCATTAGCCTAAAAACACCGGAGGAGATGGCAGAAGATGCCATATCTGCCTTTGGACGCGGCTTTGAGATCTTGAAGATAAAAGTCGGTGGAAAAGATGATCTGGATCTCAAACGTATTATCGCTATCAGAGAGGCTGTACCCAACGCCCTACTGCTGATTGATGCGAATCAGGCTTGGAGTGTTGAGGAGTCTTTAGAGATCATCCAAGCTATTACCCCGCTAAACATCGAACTCATAGAACAGCCTGTTCTCGGCAGTGATATTCAAGGGCTTAAAACCATCACCCAGCAGAGCAGTATTCCTATCTTAGCCGATGAAGCCGTCTTTACCTTGGATGATGCCAAAAAAGTCATCAAAGAGAGAGCGGCTGATCTTATCAACATCAAGTTGATGAAATGCGGCGGCATCTCTAAAGCGATCGAGATAATAGAGTATTGCCAAATAAAAGGTGTTAAATGTATGATGGGTTCGATGTTAGAGGGACCGACCTCTATCGCCCTCACCACCCAACTTGTGATGGCCTACTCCGATGCCTTTAGCCATATCGATCTTGACAGCCCGCTGCTTTACAAAAAGATACCAACGGGAACTGGCCTTACATTTTTCAACAATACCATTGCACTGGAAGTTGAGGAGTTTTACTCACTCTATATTCTAAAATGTGCAGATAACACCTTGTATACGGGCATTGCAAAAGAGCTGGAAAAAAGAGTAGACGACCACAATTATTCGCCAAAAGGTGCCAAATACACTAAAGCGCGTCGTCCTGTAACATTAATTTATGAGGAGAAGCACCGCTCAAAAAGCGCTGCTCTGAAAAGGGAGATAGAGGTTAAAAAGATGACACGTTCTCAAAAAGAGAAGCTCATCTCACTGCAAAAGAGTTAGAGTTTACTCTTCTTCGCCTGCAGCACGCATCTCTTCGATCTCTTCAAGGATCTCAGCGGCTTCTTCGTCTTCAAGTTCACCGGTTTGCGCCTCTTCAAGCATCACTTTAAACTCAGTTTTAAGCTCTTGCAGTTCAGCTAGCTCTTGTTTGACCTCGTCTGTTGCAGTTTTTGAGTCGTTGATCAGTTCAAAAAGTCCATCGATCACATCTTCGATCTCTGGGATAATGTCGTTGTTTAACAGGTCGATAAGTTCTTCAGTTTTTGTCATGGGGTATCCTAGTTTTTAATAAGCGTATTTTAACCTATTTACTCTGCTCTATCTCTTGAAGTTTTGTTAAAAAGGTCTCTACATCAGAACCACCGACCATCGCACTTCCAATCCGCTTACCATTAGAGTCTAAAAAGTAGAACGTCGGTGTCGAATAAACCTTATAACCTTCTCGTTTATCGTACTCAATATCTATATTTACTGAGACAAAGTGGCTGTTTACATACTCTGAAAATTTCTTATTAGAGTAAACGTTATCTTGCATCTTCTTACACTCTGAGCAAGCCTCGTCAGAGAACATAATCATCACTTTTTTATTCTCATTTTTTGCCTCTTTCAGAGCCGACTTATAATCATCTGCCCAATTAATCTCAGCAAAAAGTGATGTGGTAACAAAAATAAGGATCAAAAAATATCTACGCATATACTTACCTCTTCTTTTATATATGTTCATTATAACGTAAGCAAGTCTCCTAAAGAAAACAGATCTTCTTGAAACACCCTGATCCAGAGGAGAAGTCGATGCACCTCTAAGGCGGTCAGGCTTCTATTTAGCTGCTTGTACCTGCTTAAGTTTTTTCATAAACCCGTCAACCGTGGAAGCGCCGATCTTAACATCGCCTATCTGTTTGCCGTTAGAGTCTAAAAAGTAAAAAGTAGGCGTACCGTAAACGGCGTAGCCCTCTTTTTCATCAATATCCAGGTTAAGTTCGATCGGCACAAAATACTTCTCAACATAGTCCATCACCTTTTTTTGCGTATAGACATCCTCTTTCATCTTCTTACAGACCTGACATGCACTCAGCGTGAACATAAGAATGATCTTCTTGTTCTCTTGTTTTGCCTGCGCCAGCCCTGTCTCATAATCTTCTGCCCAGTTGAGATCAGCAAACAGTGAAGAGGTAAGAAACAGAACCAGTAAAAACATTTTTTTTATCAAAGATATCCTTACACCTGTATAGATTTATGTTGTGATTATAGCATGTAAGCGTGGAGTCATTGTATTTCTACCCAAATATCGAATAGACAATGACTAACCCGATTATTTGGCGATCAGTGTCGAAGTGATATCAATGTTGTTAAAGATGATCATACTCATAAAGTTGTTGTCTATGTCGAACTCCGTACGGTCAACAACGGCAGCGAGCTTGACCTTGACACCTTTTTCACTGACGTCGATCTTTTCCATCGCAAATGTGACGGTTTTGGTAATGTCTTTGATGGTGATGTCCGCTACAACCGTGTCATCAGTGACCTCTGTTGATTTGAAGACAATTGACTTAAACGCTACCTCGTGAAAAAAGTCACTGCTTAAGAGGTGGTCATCACGTTTTTTGTTATCTGTATCGATTGAAAGAACAGTGATCACACCATTGACAGCAGTGATCGCATCACCTTCAACACTGATCGTTCCGCTGAAGTCACTGAAATTACCGTCCACACCGACAAAAAACATCTTTGTCGCTTCAAAATTAATTGAAGAGGCTTTCTCATCCACTTTAAGTTCCCCGCTAAAAGCCATAACAGCCATCATTACAATCAACGCAATCATTTTCATCATATATCCTTTGAAGTTCTAAGAGTAGTATAGTTTAACTAGTTAGTTTTTGTCTGTGACTAAAGTCGCAAATGTAAAAAAAGAGTTTAAAATTAAAGCAAGTAGACAGCATAGTGCATCTAGAGGTTAGATTTGGTGCAGGTTGTGCCTAACTCAGACCGAAGATGTACATCGGTACATCGAGCAGGTCTGAGTTGGGTGCAAGATGTGCCGAAGCTAGCCTCTAGAGGGTGTGTTGATCATCCAGATGGAGTGTAGATCAAGATAGTTCCAAAAAGACTGAACATACTCCTCAGTAATCCCCTCATCGACAAGGTCGGGAAGCAGATAGCTGTAAAGTCTCAACCATGTTTGGCGTCCCTCTTCATCGATGCGAAATGGTGCATGACGTCCAACGACACGTGCTTCACCGCGGGTCTGTTCAAAATAGTTCGGCCCGCCGCAGATCTGGATAAGAAAGTCCGCCGCATGTTTTTTTGCCTCTGCAAAATCTTCATCATCCACCGGGAAGAGGTTTGCGATGTCACTCTCACGGATCATCTCATAGTGGTCATCAACCAATTCGCGAAAACGTTCTTCTTGGACCTCATGCCAAAACCCCGGATGCGGTTTAGTTACAGGAGGAAATTCGCCGATCTTACCGGCTGTGATATTTAGATCTAACATTGATTTGCCTTTTTATTATTTAATCTTCAACTTCTCGAAACTCGAATTCTGTCTCAAGCTCATGAATGTACTCCTTAACCGCTATAGAACCGACTATCTTAAACGTAACCTCTTCACTGTTTGGATCCACAATATAACTCATAGGGATAAAAGGTGGTTTAAACTGCTTTGGAAACTCCCCATGTTTATCTACTATCAAAGGGACATAGTATTTCATACGTCGTTGCATGCACGGTGTGTCTAAGGTTTTATGCACCAACTTGTCACAGTAAGGACAAGGATCTTGAACAATGACCATGAGCACCATCTTGTGCTCTTTTTTCGCTTTTGCTATGGCGGTTTTATAGTCAGTCTCATAATCGAGCAACATCGCTGACTCTTCAGCAACCGCTGCCATCAGAGTGTAGACCATAACAATAAGTGTTAAAAATATTTTCATATTTCAATCCTCTTATAATACATATCTATTCAAAATAATAAAAGTATTATATACGATAATTACTTATGCACGGGCAATTGATCACAAATACCACGCTGTAATATCTTCAATATCCTGACGTGTTTTAGTACCCTGCTCATTCACTCTAAACCCAAAAGCGACCATACAGGCAACACCGAACTCAGAGGTGTCAACGCCAAAGTCGTCTGCCATCACCTTCTCGATCTCCCTGGCTTTAAACCCCTCTATCGGACAGCTGTCGACACCTATCATCGCGGCAGCCGTCATCATATTGCCTAAGGTGATATAGGTCTGTTTTGTTGCCCAGTCAAAGGTGGCGCGTTCACTCTCCAAAAGTTTAAAATCACTCTCTTGAAAGGCTTTGTAAAACCCCCTGCGCATCTCAACGGCATCGTCGGGCAAGTGATGCACCTCGCGCATCATATGGTCGATGTACTGACTGTCGTAACGCATGCCTTTTTGCTTACGGGCCAGGATCACAACAAAATGGCTGGCAGTCGGCAAGGTCCCTTGGGCACCCCATGTAAACGGTTTGAGTTTTTCTCTTAACGCCCTGTTCTGCACTACTAAAAACTTCCAGGGTTCAAAACCAAAAGAGCTTGGACTCAGACGTCCCGTCTCTAAAATGAGAGCAAAGTCCTCATCACTTATCTTTTTGTCTGTATCAAACACTTTACAGGCATGTCTATAGTTGTAGGCATCTAATATCGTCTTTTTATCTATCATCTCTTGTCCCTGACATTTAGTAGAAATATCATAGCAAGATTTTCAGTTACTCTTTAGATATACCCCCTTTACATTGCGCCGCATTTACCTGCGCCGCACTTCATGGCAGGTTCTTTTTTAGGCTCAGGCGTCTGCATGGCTGCTCCGCACTTTCCGGCGCCGCACTTCATAGGTGCAGTGCCCGTCTTTACATCACCCCTCCATATCTTAGTCAGTTTCCCCGTTTTAGGATCTCGGACGCAGTCATAGACCTCTTTGGTCGTTGCTGCTTTAAAAACACTGTCACGTCTCGGATCATCTTCTCGCATCTGCGCCGTGATATTGGCTTTCTTTTTCACCAAGGCGGCATTGCCGTCAAACATATTGGCCCCGCATTTACCTGCGCCACACTTCATGCCACCGCCTGTTTTTTCCTCTTTTGGTGCACTCTCTCGGTCACTGCTGCATCCCAAACTAAAACCTAGTAGGAAAAATAGTATTAATGAACTTTTCATGATCAACTTTATCATTTTGCTCCCTCCGATTTCTCTTCACTATGCACTCTCTTCTCTCTGCTTTTACGAAGCAGATACTTCGCATAGATCTCATAAAGCAGTGGAATGATGACAAGACTCAGCAGTGCGGACGAGACCACGCCGCCTATCATCGGTGCCGCGATGCGCTGCATCACTTCTGAGCCGACACCTTCATTGTACATGATCGGCAACAAAGCGGCGATCGTGGCGAAGACTGTCATCAGTTTCGGACGTACCCGCTGCACGGCCCCCTCATAGATCGCTTCATTAAGATGCTCTGCATCATACCTCTCGCCCCATTTTTCCATCGCCTCTTCAACACTCTCTTTCAAATAGACGATCATAACGATCGCCGTTTCGGCCGCGATCCCCAGCAGCGCCAGGAAACCGACGATAACCGCAATACTCATATTGAAATTCAGAATATCAATATAGATCAATCCACCCAAAAGTGCAAACGGCAGGGCAAAAAAGACGATCAGTGTCGGCACGACCTCTTTAAGCGCAAAGTAGATCAGTAGAAAAATAAGCAGAAGCGTCATCGGTACGATCCAGACGATCTTTGCCATTGCCGACTCCAGGTACTCAGACTGCCCTGCCCACTCAACATAAAAACCCTCCGGCAGTTCGATGGCGTCGACCAGTTTTTTTGCCTCGGCTTTATAGGCGGTCGCAGAGATCCCCTCTTTGGGTGTGATGTATACAAAGGTGACCGGCGTTGCCATCTCACTTTTGATGACCGAGGCACTTTCGCGGTACTCGACTTTGGCAAAGGTATTCAAAGGCACAAAACCCAGTTTAGTTTTGATCAAAATATTACGAATACTTTCGAGACTACGGCGTTCGTCCTCTTCCAAACGCAAAGCGATCGGGTAACGTTCCAAGCCTTTATACATCGTTGCTATCTTCATACCGCCAATGGCACTTGAGGTGTATTGCAACAGTGCCGCTTCACCCATATCGTAACGCGCTAAGGCATCTTTGTCGAGGTCAATGTCGATATAGTAGCCTGCACTTGCCTGATCCGCAAAAACGGAAAGCGTTTTGTCAAAGTTTCTCAGCGTCACTTCGATCTCTTTAGCGGCACTTTGCAGACCTTCGACACTGTTTCCATAAAGTTTGATACCGAGCGGCGTACGGATACCGCTCAATAACATATCAATACGCCCGCGGATCGGATAGGTCCATGAGTTGACAAGTCCCGGAACTTGCAGGGCCGCTTCCATCTCCGCCATCAGCTTCTCGTAGGTCATCCCCTCGCGCCACTGAGACTCATCTTTAAAGGTGATAATGGTCTCGATCATCCCCAAAGGCGCCGGGTCGGTTGCGGAGTCGGCACGCCCCCCTTTACCAAATACACTTTTAACTTCAGGGAATGATTTGATGATCTTGTCCGTCTTTTGGGTCAATATCTTACTCTGATCGACGCTGATACCGTAAGGGGTCACCGGCATGTACATAAATGTCTCTTCGTTGAGCATCGGCATAAATTCCCAGTTTAAGGTCTTATAGAGCGGGTACATGTAACCCAAAGAGGCCACCACAAGGACCAAGAGAAGATATTTTATCTTTAGACCATAGACGACGATCGGTCGATAGATCCAGATGAAAAAACGGCTCAGCGGGTTTTTACGCTCGTCTAGGATCTTGCCCCGCACAAAAAAGACCATCAGCACCGGAACCAATGTCACCGAAAGAAGTGCCCCTGCACTCATCGCGAAGGTCTTGGTAAAAGCAAGCGGACCAAAGAGCTGTCCCTCCTGCCCGCCCAAAGCGAAGATCGGTAAAAACGAGACCACCACCAGAGCCAGTGCAAAAAAGATCGGACGACCTACCAGTTGTGATGAGCGTACAATGACATCGATACGTTCCCTGTTCTCCAGCCTGCGTTCGAGTTTCGCCTCCATCTTATGAATAGACTTATGCACATTCTCGATCATCACAATGGTCGCATCGACCATCGCTCCGATGGCAATCGCGATACCGCCGAGACTCATGATGTTCGAACCGATACCAAAACCCTTCATCAACAAAAAGGTAAACCCGATAGTCAGCGGCAAAATGATAAGCACGATCAGTGAAGATCGCATGTGGAGCAGAAAGAGTGCGATGATGACCACAACGATGATACTCTCTTCGATCAGCGTCCCTCTTAGTGTCTCAACCGCTTTTTCAATCAGACTTGAACGGTCGTAGACCGTAATGACCTCAACGTCCTCTACTGCTAGTTCAGCCATCTTGGATTTGATACGCTCAATCGCCGCATAGACATCTTCGCCGTAACGGACCATCACAATGCCGCCGACCACTTCGCCTTCGCCGTTCAGATCCGCCATACCCCGGCGGTTGGCAGGCACCATCTCCACTCGGGCGATATCACCGATGGTCAGCGGAACGCCCTCTTTTGTGGTGACGACCAGAGAACGAATATCATCAAGATCTTTGATGTAGCCCTTGGCCTGCACCATCCACTCATAGCCGTTCTGGATGACAATACGTCCGCCGGTGTCATTATTGTTCTCGTTCAAGACCTTGGCAACATCATTTATGGAGAGTTTGTACATCACCAGGTTGTCATTGTTGACCGTGACCTGATAAGTCGGGACAAAGCCGCCGATACTTGCCACTTCAGAGACCCCGTCCACTCCCAATAGAGCATACTTATAGTAGTAATCTTGCAGTGTTCTGAGTTCTGCCAGGTTTTTGGTCTTGGAGGTCAACGCATACTCATAGACCCAACCCACTCCCGAGGCATCCGGTCCTAGAGCGACCTCCATATTGGCCGGCAGCTGCGACTGCACGGAAGCCAGCTGTTCCAAGACACGCGTCCTGGCCCAGTAGAGATCTGTTCCCTCTTTGAAGATGATGTAGATCAGGGAGTTTTCATAGGTAGAATAACCGCGCACTGTATCTATGTCGGCAATGGCCAGGAACTGCGATACTAAAGGATACGTCCCCTGATCTTCAATGATCTCAGGACTCTGCCCCGCCCAGTTCACCTGTACGATCACCTGTGGCGGTGAGAGGTCAGGAAGAGCGTCAAGCGGCGTGTTTTTC
>JBATWM010000028.1:0-13046 GCA_049672605.1 Sulfurimonadaceae bacterium | reverse complement strand
CAGATGGTGGCCTACCACACCTGGATCACTAAGATCGCAGCGGTTGTCATGAGTGCAGGACTTGTCATACTCCTCTTTACAAAAAGCAATTTGGTGTTTCACATCGCTGTTTATGTGCTCATCCTTGAAGCACTAGAGAGTCTTATCATCACTTTTATTTTAGAAACACCTCGTGCCAATGTACGTTCACTTTGGCATGTATTAAAGAATCGATAACTTCCTGTCTTAAATTTTGTGCACACTCTAAAATCTGTCTAATACGATCAATACATTTTTTGGATCTCGGCACCATTGGTTCATTGCAATAAATTATTTGCAAACAATTCGAATAGTCATAGGTTCAACTTTTGCTCTTTGCCTTGCCAAAGAGCAAACCTTGAGGAAAAAGAGAAAGACGCTGTTCTTTAGACGTTGATATTTAATCCCTAAAGCAGTTAATTTTCTATCCTTTAAACTTATACGACTCAAGCACTAACTGTCACTAGACAATTCAAACAGGGATAAAAGCGTAAGATTTTACATTAATCAATGCGTTACCGCTTGCTCTTTTCGTGGCATCTGCAAAACTGACTGGAGGGAGAGAGTGACCGTTAAAAAAGTCACTTTGTCTGAGCGTAGCGAGTTAGGGACTTTTAGGGAGTGAACGAGTGGAAGGAAGGTACCCGATAGCTATCGGGCTTGAAGCCGTCGCGAGCGTTTTTTCGTTTCATTTTTGGCGAGTCAAAAAGGAAAAGGAGAAGTCAATAAAGTTTCTTCATTAGACAATGTTTAAATCAGATTTACAACCCAAAATTCGTCTATTAAAACTTGAACAACTTCTTGAGTTTATCTTTGTTCTTCTCATCTTTCAAGTAATCTTTTGCCTTATCTTCAGCCAGCTTTTTGTTGCTGTCGCTGCTGACAAGCTCTTTAGCTTTGTTCTCCAAGGCATCTAAAGAGAGACTCTCCTGGTCGATCAGCTTCTCAGTGTCAACAAAACCGCTGGTCATCTCTCCGAGTTCGCCTAACTGCTCTTTTAGCTGTTGATCCAAAAGGAGTTTCAGCTCTTTTTTGTACTTGGTGATCTCTTTTGCCATCACCTGCTTAAAGGCTTTGGAGAGTTTTTGATCGATGTCAGAGCTAACACGTATCGATGGCGCCTTCCAGTTTCCATCAACTGCAACATTGGCACCAAATTCACGGATCTCTTTTAGCATGTCGTTCATGATCTCTGCACCTTTTCCACTCACACCCTCAAGAGTGATCTCTGACTCTCTGAACGCCACTTTCGATGAACCGACAAGCGCAGTACCGCCTTGCAAGGTCATCTGGCCGTTAAAGCCGATCTTGCTGTTGTCTATTTTCATCTTCTTAAGGTCAAGACGCTTCATCTCTATCGCCTGGGCACTGAACAAAAGTGTATCAACCACCTCTTCGCCCAAACGGTTATCTTCGCCCTCTAACTTCAGACCGCGTACTAGAGGCCCATCACTCTTCACAGAGAATGTCAGCGCACGTCCAAGCGCTTTTTGGTTGTCAGAGATATCTTTGATCACCCCTTCAACAGTCTGTGCATTTCTCTCACCGCTTAGAGCTGTACGTGCTATCCAGAGGTCAGGAGTCGGCACGTACTGAGGGAATCGGACCCAACGACCTTTGCCGCGCGGAGGGATCTCCTCAGGTGCCACCTCATCACTTTGCAGGTAGGGCTCGACTTGTGCGTAATAGCCGCGCGCCTGATGGAGGTAGCCTGCGATCTTCTGGCTAAAGAGCAGACCAAAGAGGTTGATCCCGCCGCTGCTGTCCAGACTATAGGTAGAACGCAATTTGGCATAGTCCTCCTGCGGTGCACTTTTAACCGCTGCCAACAATGTTTTCAAGCGCTTTTGGTCGGCCAGATACTCTGTTTTCAAGGCTTGAAGCGCCTTCTTTTGTGCCTCTAGTTTTTTCTTGTACTCTTTGACCTGTTTAGCAAGCGCCAGCAGTTTCTTGGCATCTTTAGACTTGGCATCTGCCTCCATCTGCTTGAGCTCTTTTTTATACTGCTCCAACACCTCTTTAGAGAGCTGCTCTTTTTGAACTCTTTTCCACTTCGCTTCCAGGGTCGTTAGCTCTGCTTTAGCCTCTTCGTAGAGTTTTTGCGACTTCAGATCTGACTTTGCCAGAAGCTCTCTTGGTGTCGGAAGGTCGATAGAGGGCATCTCAACACTGCTTTTCTCCTCAGCCTCTTCCGCTTTTTTCTCTGCTTCAGTCTGCTCTTTGAACGCCGCTTTGCCATACGCCTTTTTCATCGTTGCTTTGGTATCGAAGCCGATGCCTTTAAGCTGCATACTTTCGATATGGGTCTTGGAAAAGAGAAGGGCGTTCATATCAAGATCAAACCCAATATGCGCAATGGAGAATGCATCGGTATCTTGCTTTTCACTTGCCACTTCGATGGTGTTGATCGCAACATAACCTTCAAGCAAGTGCGTCTCCACGGAAGCAACACGAACATCTTTTTGCAAAGCTTTCGAAGCCCCTTTTTCGATCCCCCACTCTAATAGAGGATCGATCACCAAGAGCAGCACTACAGCCAGACCGCCGACAACAGCAAGATAAAGCCCGGCACCCCACCAGCGAAAGACCGGCTCTTTTTTATCTTTGACCTTAAAAATGCCCAATCTTGCAAACCATTTGTTGGCATTGAGGTAAGCCGCTATCTTGTCGCGATAAAGAGCGATAATAAAATTTAGAACAAAAAAGAGTGGCAGCGCCAAAAGCAGGCTGATCACCGTTGCACCCATCATCAAGGTGTTGTTGAAGTGACTTAAGCGCATGATGCCGTTGTTGTACCATGCGGTGTAGAGCTCTTTCATCCCCTCATTCGTCAACAGAGCATAACCAAACTGCTCCATCAAAGGGTCAAAAAGGTAGGCGATACCCGCGAACAGTGCAGAAGCGGCAAAAAAGAGTCCGATGTGAATGTTGAGCAGGAAAACGATAAAGAGAATAAGCAACGTCTGTGTTCCACTCAGCGGTGTCAAACCCGCAACCATTCCAAGTGCTATCGACAAGGTCACCTGCCAAGGGTGCTGGGCTGAGTTTAACGCTTTAAATATTTTTTTAAAAAATTCCATCATCTGTCCATACTATTTCAGTTAGTAATGATTGTAACATATCTCTGTTTCGGATTTGTCTCAACGCAAGAGCAAGAGCAGTCTCCTACGAATCACACAAATATAACACAGCGAAAAGAACGAAAGCAAAGAACTTGTAAAAGTTTCAGATTTGGTGTAAATTGAATTGTTAAGTGTCTATGATATTGGGGACATTCCAAGATTAATCAACCAGCTCTATCCCCAAAGGCTCCAGCAGGTGTACCGCTTCCTCACGGCTGAACTTTGCCCCTTTTACAACGTTCGCCGTCAGGTCGATGGTGTAGTTCTCTGCACCGCTGAAGTCGGCTTTGGTTAACTTGGTGTTGCGAAAGATGCTGTGCGCCAGATTGCTCCTCACAAAACTTGCACCAAAGAGATCAGCCTCTCTAAAGTCGACCTCACTGACCTTACAGTCGCGCATGACCAGATCATGAAGCCGCAGTCCGAAAAAAGAGCCATAGTCCATAATGCAGTTCTCGAAGGTATAGGGTGCATCGTAGATAAAGTCCGAGTACTCGGCAAGAGCCCAGTCGATGCCGCTGAGTCTGGAGTTTTCAAAATGGACACCCTCAAACTTGCTCGAACCCAGTTTCGCAACACTCAGATCGCAGTTAATAAAACGGCAATCCGTAAAACTGCATCCGCGAAATGTGGCCTCTTTAAAGTCACACTCCATAAAAAGGCAATCCTCAAACTCTATGGCATTGAGCTTTTCACCTGCAAGTACCAACCCCTTGAACTCTTCAGCCTCATATTCGTCCCTCTTGAGATCGAAACTCACTTGGAAGACTCTTCTTTTTCAGACGAAGCGTGTTTATCTTTCATGAAGTCCAAGTCGTAGAACTTACGCATCCACATGTCGAGCGGACTTAAAAACTTGTAGATCGCAGGCACCACGATCAGGGTCAGCAGCATAGAAGAGATAAGACCGCCGACAACGGCTGTCGCCATCGGCGAGTTACTCTCATAACCTGCCCCCTTCATAAAGACCAGCGGCAGCATCGCAAAGACCATCGCAAAGGTGGTCATCAAGATCGGTCGAAGACGTTTTTCACCGGCCAGGACAAGCGCCTCTGAAACACTCGACCCTCTGCGCAGCTGCTGGTTGGCAAAGTCGACTAAAAGCACCGCATTTTTACCGACCATACCCATCAGCAAGATGATCCCCATCATCGTAAAGAGGTTGAAGTTTTTACCGGCGATGATCAACGCCAAAAGCACCCCGATGAATGACATCGGCAAGGCGACCATGATAATAAGCGGCTGCAGCAGTGACTCATAGAGTGCTGCCAAGATGATATACATCATCAAAAAGGCAAGCCCAAAGGCCATGCCGAACTCTTTACCCATCTTGCCCATCTCTTCGGCCATACCCAGGAATTGATGTTTCATCCCTTTTTGCATGTCATCTTCGATGCCATTAAGGGCTGTTGTGACCGCTTCACCAAGTGGAATACCGGCCAGGTTTGCCTCCACACTGATCTGACGCTGACGGTTAAAGTGGTTAATGGAAACCGGACCTTCAGACGTAACAAAGTTCACCAACCCCTCCAAAGAGACAAAATCGCCTTTTGCCGTCTTGACCTCCAGACGTTTCAAATCCTCCACAGTTTTACGATAATCGTCTGAAAAACGCATGGTGATGTCGTACTGTTTTCCGCCATCTTCAAACTGTGAGATCGCTCTGTCGCTTGAAAGAACCGTAGAGATAATACCGCTGATCTCTTGGGCAGAGACACCTAAGTTGGTACTGCTCTCACGCAAGATCTCAATAGAGAGTTCCGGTTTGCCTGACTCAAAGTTGGTTGATATATCAACGATCCCTTCGTTGCCCTTCATTCTGGTGATGACCTTGTCTGCCAAAATTTGCAGGCCGTCAAGATCAGGACCCTGCAGCACCAGCACAAACGGCGAGCTCGCACCCGCCCCTTTGATGGTAGGAATGTCCGCAACTGCGATCCTCTCAAAACCTTCAAACCCTTTTAAAGATTTACGCAGTGCAACAATGATCTCCTCTTGTGTTGTAGTTCTCTGCGAGACATCCTGCAATTTGACATAGATCTGTGCTCTGTTGGCATCACGTGTCGTGTTATAGGCCACTGTCAAAGCAGTGTACTCCACAAATTCATTTTCACGTACGGCATTGGCAACCGCTTCAGAACGACGGTGCATCTCTTCCAAACTGACACCGACTGGTGACTTCAAGGTCACTTCGATCTCACTTTTATCCTCTTTAGGGGCAAAGTCCATCCCGATCATCGACGCCATTGAAAAACTGCCGATCAGCACTAAAAAGGCAAGTAAAATAGTCGTTTTGGCGTATTTAACCGTCCAGCTGACAATCTTGACGTAAGTTTTATCGATCCATACGAAGATAGGCTCAGTCAAATGGTAGAACTTAGATTCACCCTTTTTCAAAACACGTGCACTCAGTGCAGGGATCAGCATGATGGCGACAAAGTAGGAGATAAAGATACCGATAGCCACCGTAAAGGCGAAGGCGTTAAAAAACTGCCCCACAATACCGCTCATCATACTGACGGGAATAAAAACAGCAAGCAGCATCGCCGAGATCGCCAAAATAGAGAAGGCGATCTCTCTTGTTCCCTCTATAGATGCCTCGACCTTGTTTAAGCCCGCCTCCATCTTTTTGTAGATATTCTCAATCACAACGATCGCATCGTCAATAAAGATACCGATGGCCAGTGTCAGACCCAGCATACTGACCTTGTTGAGCTCATATCCGAACAGATCCATCAGGAAAAAGGTACCGATGATCGACGTCGGAATGGCAATGGCGGAGACCAGGGTCGCCGTGACATTGCGCAGAAAAAGAAAGACGATGATGATCGCCAAAATTCCACCATAGATAAGATCAAAAAGAACATGGTGAAGTGATTCGTTGATAAAGTCCGAAGTATCGTTGAAATACTGCATTTTGTAATCACTGCCGATACGCTCTTCGATCTCCGGTATAACCCCCTTTATCGCTCCAATAACGTTCAAGGTGTTGGCATCTGAGATCTTCTGGATCTGTAAGATAACCCCCGGCTCACCGTTGAGCGTGGAGATGCTCTCCATATCTTTGAGCCCATCTTCGATCCGTGCGATCTCTCTGAGTTTTACCCCTTGCAGAATCTCGAAATTTCCCAACTCCTCGATACTGGTCGCATTGGCCTGGACCGTGACCATCACCTGCTCTTTGTCGGTAATAAGCTTTCCGCCGCTCATCTTGATGTTGGATGCCTGGATCAGCTGCTTTAGGTCTATGGCCGAGAGTCCGTACTTACGAAGGGAAAAAGGATCCGGATAGATCTTGATCTCACGGTCTTGATAGCCAATGACATTGATACTGCCCACACCTTTGAGCCGTTCGATCATCGGTTTGATAACCTCATCGACCGTCAGCATCAGTTTGTTCGTCTCAACCTTAGAGGAGGCGATAAAGAGAGAGAGTACCGGTGCCGCACCGATGTCGAGCTTACTGACAACAGGCTTCTCTACGCCGGCATCCAGACGAAGTGCCGAGATCTTGTCTCGTACATCATTCGCCGCTTCGGTAATGTCAACTTCGATATCAAAGATCAGTGTTACGACGGAGACATTCTCACTGCTGATAGAGCTGAGTTTGTCCAGACCAGCCACTGAAGAGACAGCCTCTTCGATCTTCTCGGTGACCTTCGACTCTATAGTCTCCGGGTCAGCACCGTAATACATTGTCTGTACAGTCACAATAGGGAAATCGACTTTCGGGAAAAGAACCGTGTTCATCTTGTTGAAACTCATCAGGCCAAAGATGATTAGTGACAAAAAGATCATCAATGTCGTGATCGGTCGGGTGATGGCAAATTTATACATCAGTCAACCTTGAGTGAGCCATGCCCAAATAGTCCGACTTTCAGTCCCTTCGTCGGCATCTCCAAAGTAATAGCACGTTTTTCAGGATCGATTGACGGATAGATCTTAGCGATCTTGGTCGTAAATTTTTTATCCGTTCCTCCAACACTGTACGTAAAGGTTTGACCCACTTTGATCTTCTGCCAATACTTCTCATCGACCAGAACGACCAACTTCAGTTTTTGCGGGGTGATCAAGGTAAAGAGTGTCTCCATCTTAGCGGAGCTCACCCCATCACCCACTTCAACCTCTTTGGAGGCAATAATACCGCTAAAAGGTGCCTTAAGACGTGTTTTTTCCAACAGCGCTCTCTTATACGCCAAGTTGGCTTTTGCATTTGCCAACGCTATTTTAGAACGTTCATAACTCGAAGCGTATGTGTCGAACAGCTCTTCATCAACCACATCTTTGACCTGGGAAAAACGGTCATACGCTTTTTTGGCAAAACGGAGGTTGACCTCAGCGAGCTCTATCTGCTTGTGGGCAAGTATCACCGATGTTTTAAGATCGTCGCTGTCCAGCTCTAAAAGCACCTGCCCTTTTTTGACGCTGTCGCCTACATCGACATTGATTTTTTTGACTAAGCCATTTGAGGAGAGCATGAGATTCGCCTCTTTATCCGCTTTAACGTTGAACGTCGCATAGATATCTTGCGCCATTGCAGCACCGCTTAACAGGGCTGCTATCAGTATAGTTTTAATCATTTTACATACTCCTTTACATCAAAACCGGCATAGTAGTAATACCGGGCATATGAGATCTCTAAAGCACCGGTTGCACGGTTATATTGCGCCTGGGCTTCTGTCTTTTGGGTTAAGGCATCAAGGTATTTGACATAGTCAACTACCCGTGCCTTGTACTTTTTGTCGATGATCTCAAAGGTACGGTTAGAGGCCTTTTGAGACAGTTCTGAGGCTTCTAAAAGTTTTTTAGAGCGATCTATCGCACGTTCAGCCAATTTCAGATCGGCATTGGTCTCTTTGCGCTTGTAAGCCAGTTGTGCTTTGAGCGCATTGTGCTCTGCCAAAACAACTTGACGCTGCTCAGAAGCAGCTGAAAAATCGATGATGTTCATCTTGAAATTCAGCATCAAGACATTTTGGGTATTGACCCGTTCCACACCCGGCAAGCCCAGCTCCGCTAAACTGTCATCTTCATAATGGGTATAGCCAAAACGGTCCGTTAAGATAATATTCGGATAGTAGGAGCTGTCCACTTGCTCAGCCCTGTAACGGACGGCTTCGGCTTGTGACGCCATAGATTTCAGTTGGTCAAGCTCTTGCGGTTTTTCAAAGGTCGGCTCAACAATGCCACTCGCATCAACTTTCTCGACGACTTCATTAGTCAACGTATAGAGTTTAGCCATCGTCTCATCATATTCATAACGTTTGACCTCAACACGGTAGTCCAAGTTGGCGACCGCCGCTTCGATCCGCACCACATTGTCTTCTGTTGTCAGTTTTGCCGCAAAAAACTTCTTTTGACGTTTCAGCTGCTCGACAAGCTGTTCTCTCGTCTGATCAAGGGCATCGATATCGGCTTGCACGATCTGAAGATTAAAATAGAGGGTTGACACCTGCAGCGATACATCTTTTTTTATTTGGGATAGATCATATTCACTGGAGTGACGCAACTCGGTCTTTTCATCCAAGATGTTTTCACGTTTAAACCCATCTAAGATGACCAGAGAAGCTTCGGCATGAGCATTGTAGATCTGTCCTGCACCTAAAGAGTCTTTTGGTGAGATCAGCTGCCCAGAAGCACCCAGATCGATCCTTGGAAAGTAAGAGGACTTAACAGCGTCATAGCTCTTCTGCGAAGAGGTCAGTCTCTCTTTATAGACCTCAACAAGCTCATTCTCTTGCGCTTTTTCGATCAAGGTACTCAAACTGGAGCCCCAGAGTGATAAAGAGAGTAGAGGCACAATCAGTAATCGTTTCATCATCATCCTTTCAAAATACTCATAAATACGGCACAGACCTCTTTAGCCTTGCCCTCAAGCGAATCGAGTTCATCTTCCACCCAGCGCAAAATATAGGCATTGCCGATAGAGTTCAATATATAGACCAGCTGCCAACTGTCTATCTCAACTTTTTTGACGAGATCTATAGGCTCGATATAAAGTCCGTAGATCTTGTCAAAGGCCTCTTTATGTTCGATCTGCTGCGACTCGAAGAAGAAGGGGTTGTTGAGTACACCGCTCTCTAAGGATTTACGTTTTTGAGAGATGCTGTCAAATTTGATCTGAACAGATCGTTCCAATATCGTTTCAAACGGAAGATCTTGATCAAATAGCGTTAGAAACAGCTCGTATGCCCGTTCGATCTCTGTCAAGACCCACGCACTGTACAACCCCTCTTTGGAGTCAAAATAGGCATAGATCGTTCCGACGCTCACACCCACCTCTTTAGCCAGGTCAGAGATCTTCAACTCTTCAAATCCATGCAGTTCAAACATCTCAGACGCTTTTTCCAAGATGAGATCACGTTTCATGTTTTTCAGTTTTTCATTCAGACGCGACATAATACTCCCTCTGTGAACAATATAGAAGTGTACGGCTTTAAATATAAAACTGAACTTAATTCATTTAATGAACTATATTCAAAACATACCTTAACTTTCAGGTTTAAAATCGCCAAAGTGGTATAATCGCTACAACTTTTTAATCTCAGCTATCAGTTTGATACAAAATCCACCATGACTAGGAAGAGACTCTATAAACACAATAGAGTCAAAAGCATGAAAGGCTTTATTATGAGCAAAAGCGTCTCTTTAGTATTAGGCAGCGGTGGGGCAAGAGGTTATGCACATATCGGTGTGATCGAAGAGCTTTTAGAGCATGGCTATGACATCAGATCCATCTCCGGTTCGTCTATGGGTGCTATGATCGGCGCCCTCTATGCCTGTGGAAAACTTGAGCTCTTTAAAGAGTGGGTTTTATCACTCGATTTGATAGACACCGTTAAACTGCTCGATTTTTCTCTGGGCAATAACGGCATCATTCAAGGGGAGAAGGTCTTCTTGGTACTTGAAGAGATGATCGGTGACATCACCATAGAGGAGCTGCCTATTGCCTATACAGCTGTTGCAACAGATATCATAAGACAAAAAGAGGTCTGGATCCAGAAAGGGAGGCTTTTGGATGCCGTGAGAGCCTCGGTTGCCATTCCTACCATTTTGACACCCAAGATGGTGGGCGACCAGTATCTGATCGACGGCGGTGTATTAAACCCTATTCCTATTGCACCGACAATGTCTGATAGCACAGACTTGACGATTGCGGTTAGTCTTGATGCCAAGGTTGTTAAAGAGTATAAGGTTCATATTCCAAAAAAAGAGCGTGAAAAAGAGAACGGGATGCAAAAAGCCTTTTTAGAATTGACCCAAAAAGCGGAAGATCTATTCTCTAGAGAATCCAAAAGCACCTTTGAGAAGATGGGGATGTTTGATATCATAGGACATACTATTGATACCATGCAGAATGTCTTGTCAGAATATAAGATAGCAGGGTATTCTCCCGATATTATCATCGGGATACCGCATGATGCCTGCGGTTTTTATGAGTTTAACAGAGCCTACGAGATCATCGAACTGGGCAGACTGATTGCCAAAGAGAGCCTCTCAAACAGAGCATAATAAGTAGACTAGAATAGTCCTTATTTTCCAAAGCGCCAACGCTCTTATCAGTGCATCTTCAAAAGGTAATATACCAGCCTGACAACATAACTCTCTAAACTAAAAAACTCCACAGCACCAAGATGCTATAATCGCGGCAATTTTTTGGTGCTGTTTGCATCATGCACAATTTATCATTTTTAAAAGGTTTACTATGGGACAGACCATAACTGAAAAGATCTTCTCTGAACACGTAGGTAAAAAAGTCTACGCAGGCGAGATCATTCGTTCTAACATCGACATGATCATCGGTAATGACATTACAACCCCGATCTCTATTAGAGCATTCGAAGAGAGTGGTGCAGAGAAACTGGCAAACCCGGACGGTTTTGCCTTAGTACTTGACCACTTCATCCCGGCAAAAGATATCGCTTCTGCTAACCAGGCAAAGATCTCTCGTGAGTTCGCTTACAAACATGATCTTAAAAACTATTTTGACGAAAAAGATATGGGGATCGAGCATGCGCTTCTTCCCGAAAAAGGTCTTGTTGTTCCCGGTGACGTCATCATCGGTGCAGACTCCCACACCTGTACACACGGCGCGCTTGGTGCATTTTCAACAGGTATGGGCTCAACAGACCTTGCTTTTGGAATGATCACCGGCGGCAACTGGTTCAAAGTGCCTGAGAGCATCAAAGTCATCTTCACGGGTGAACTTCAGCCAAACGTCTACGGAAAAGATCTTATTCTTGAACTTATCCGCCAGATCGGTGTTGACGGTGCGCTTTACCAAGCCCTGGAATTTACAGGAAGCACGATCGACACACTCAGTATGGATGACCGTTTCAGCCTCTGTAACATGGCGATCGAAGCGGGTGCCAAAAACGGTATCATCGCAGTTGACGATATCACCAAAGCATTTTTAGCGGACAAGAATCTTGCACGTGAACCTAAACTTCACTACTCTGATGATGATGCGAAGTATGTTCAAGTTATCGAGATCGATGTGGCTCACTTGGAGCCGGTCATCGCCTACCCGTCACTGCCGTCAAACGGAAAGCCTCTTAGCCAAGCGGTTGCAGACAAGATCGCAGTTGACCAGGTCTTTATCGGTTCATGTACCAATGGTCGTCTCTCTGACCTTAAGATGGCTTCTGAGATCCTAAAAGGCAAACGTGTTGCACGCCGTACCCGTCTGATCGTGACTCCGGCAACGCAGAAGATCTTTAAAGATGCGGAAAAACTTGGCTACATCGACATCATTATTGATGCAGGCGGTGTCGTCTCTAATCCGACCTGTGGTGCCTGTCTTGGTGGCTACATGGGAATCTTGGGTGACGGCGAAGTGGCCATCGCTACGACCAACCGTAACTTTGTAGGTCGTATGGGTGCTCGTAGTTCCGGTATCTACCTTGCCAACTCTGCGGTTGCTGCTGCCTCAGCTATTACTGGCTTCATTACCGATCCAGCAACAATTCAATAACTAAACTGTCATTCCGGATTAGCTCCGGAATCGACATATTTCTTTCGTAATAAACTCTCTATACCTTTCTAGTTCATAGTTCATTCAAACTTTTTTTTAAATGTCTTTTGATAGAGGGTATGTCACTTTTTTTTCTTGCGTGCACAAGAAAGAAAACTAACGAAAAAAAAGAAGTGCAATACCCTTCGGCCACTATTCACTATTATTAAACTTTAGCTTTAAACCTCCGTACATTTTGGCACGACTGCCAAAATCAATGTCCAGACGTAGCGATGTATCACTTTCAAGACTATTCGAACTGACTAAAAGCGCAGCTTTTAAATTCAAATCAATGCGTTACCACTTACTCTTATTCGTGGCATCTGCAAAGCTGACTGAAGGGAGAGAGTGACCGTTAAGAAACTCACTTTGTCTGAGCAAAGCGAGTTAGGGAGTTTTAGGGAGTGAACGAGCGTAGGAAAGGCACCCGACAGCTGTCGGGCTTGAAGCCGTCACGAGCGCTTTTTCGTTTCATTTTTGGCGAGTACACAGCGCTAAAGCGCTGCACAGGGTGGAACTAAATTCCGCATCGTGAAAAAGGAAAGAGTGTAGTGAATAAGGCGGACACCTGAATAATAACTGTAAACCTAACAAAGTTGTAGATTCCGGATCTGACCCAAGATGATGTTTAGTTCATCCAAAGGTAATTCCTGGGGTCTCCCATGTTACAATCATAATTATGCATACACTTTCACTTTATGATCTGATTTTTTCTTTTATCCCTGCAGCCATCGTCATCGGCGTTATGATTTATCAATCACTGCAGTATAAAACGGCACTCTACGCCATGGCCAGAATGGTGTTGCAACTGCTTCTCATCGGCTATTTTCTCATCTATATTTTTAAAGCCGAAACCGGCATTGTCGTTCTTTTGGTCCTCTCGGTCATGCTGC
>JBATWM010000027.1:0-1899 GCA_049672605.1 Sulfurimonadaceae bacterium | reverse complement strand
CGTGAAGCACTAGAACTTCGTGATGGCGGCGACCGCTACATGGGTAAAGGTGTGCTTAAAGCGGTTGACAATGTAAACGGTGAACTGGCTGATGCACTGATCGGTCTTAGCCCATTTAATCAGGCAATTGTTGATGCGACAATGAAAGAGGTAGACGGTACAGAGAACTATGGCAACCTGGGTGCGAATGCAGTTCTTGGTGTCTCTATGGCAGTTGCTCGTGCAGCAGCAGCTTCACTTAACATGCCTCTTTATCGTTACCTTGGCGGTGCCAACGCTATGGTTATGCCGACACCGATGTTGAACATCATCAACGGTGGTTCTCATGCAGATAACTCTGTTGATTTCCAAGAGTATATGATCGTACCGGTTGGTTTTGAAGACTTTGCGGAGGGTCTGCGTGCTTCTGCTGAAGTGTATCACAACCTCAAAGCGATTTTAAAAGCTAAAAATCACAACACTGCTTTAGGTGATGAGGGTGGCTTTGCACCGGATCTAAGCTCAAACGAAGAGCCTATTCAGATCATTATCGAAGCGATAGATAAAGCAGGATATAAAGCGGGAGAGCAGATGGGTATCGCACTCGATGTTGCTGCTTCTGAATTAGTAACTGAAGGTGGTTATAGACTAGAGTCTGAAAACCGTACGGTGACATCTGCTGAACTGGTTTCGTACTATGCAGATCTTTGTGCTAAATATCCAATTGTCTCTATCGAAGACGGTCTAAGCGAAGATGACTGGGACGGTTTTAAACTGATGACTGAAAAGCTAGGTGACAGCGTTCAAATCGTTGGTGATGACCTCTTTGTTACAAACGTAAACATCCTTAACGAAGGTATCCAAAAAGGTATTGCCAACTCTATTCTTATCAAACCAAACCAGATCGGTTCAGTTTCTGAGACAATGTTGACAGTACGCCTTGCTCAACGCAACGGTTATACCTGTGTCATGAGTCACCGCTCAGGTGAGAGTGAAGATGCTTTTATTGCTGACTTCGCTGTTGCACTTAACTGTGGTCAGATCAAAACAGGCTCAACAGCCCGTGGTGAGCGTACTGCAAAATATAACCGTATTTTAGAGATCGAACAAGAGGTTGCATACGGCGAATACCTAGGTAACGTACTTTTCAAGTAAAAGTTTGAATATAAATTTATGTCTGATGAAATAAGCCCCGTGCAAGAAGCAGAACATAAAGAGGCGCTCTATGCCGCTCCTACACAAGGCATTACCGAGAGGTATCTCGGTCTTTCCCTTCCAAAATTTCTATTTTTCCTCTCTATCATCGTTGTTTTAGCTGTCTATCTGAATATATTGTTGTTTGGTGATAACTCATTAGAGGTGCTGTTGCAGCTGGAAGAGTATGAAGATTATCTACAGGATGAGATCAACAGTTATAAATCTGAAAATGCTGCCTTGCAAAAAGAGTATTTTGAGCTCAAAGAGTTAGAACCAGAGAAATAGGTATAATAAATTTAATAATTAGTTCTTTGTATAGAAGGATAGTAATGCGTCTTATATTTGTTTTATTACTTAGCGTTCCACTGATATTGATCGCACGTGAAAACCCATTTGAACCGGCTTCAAACAATGCAACAACTGCAAGTAAACAGCAGACAATCCTTGAGCAAACATCTAAACCTATTTCCAAACCAAAAATTCACGCTCAACGCACGCAAACCAAATCAACAACAGCGTCTCAGTCGATAAAGCCAACGATCCATCCACAACGAAAATCATATAAAAAAGAGGTTATCAATTATGGTAAAGCACGTTTTGTCTTTAGAGAGAACAGTGCTTACATCGAGACAAAAGACAAGGTGATAAGACACTTTGCTATTTCTAATCCACCAAGTATCGTTATCGATTTTAAATCCCCATCGGACTTCGCATCAAAACGTA
>JBATWM010000026.1:0-1567 GCA_049672605.1 Sulfurimonadaceae bacterium | reverse complement strand
AGCGATTTTACGACGTATAACATTAAAAAGCAAAACACGGCTATGCTGCTTATGGGGTATAGTTTTGAATTTTAAACCTTTGGTGATATTGCTACTCTGTGATCTGTCAACACTTTATAGGACACAGAACAATATCTGTTTAAGCACTCATTTCATTTAGTAACAGTAAATTTTCAAAGTCAACCGGTGACATGTAGTTGTTACTAGAGTGCAACCGCTGTCTATTGTAAAACACTTCAATATATTCGAATATCGCTTGGTTGGCTTGACTCCTTGTCTCAAATTTATGATGGTGTGTGAGTTCTGTTTTCAGTGAATGGAAAAAACTCTCAGCCACAGCATTGTCATAGCAGTTTCCTCTGCGACTCATACTCTGCACAATCCCATACTCTTTGAGCAAGGACTTATGTGAATCAGCTGCATATTGACTTCCTCTATCAGTATGCCAGATAAGACCACGATCAGGGTTACGCTTTTTGAGCGCCATAAAAAGTGCATCATTGACAAGTGTCGTTGTCATGTACGCATCCATTGACCAGCCGATGACCCGTCGTGAATAGAGATCTATCACTGTCGCCAAATATAACCATCCTTCAGCCGTCGGAATGTAAGTAATATCTCCGACATAGATCTGATCGGGCTGTGACGCATAAAAGTCTTGTCGCAACCGATTGGGTGCAATAGCATAGTTATGGGTTGAATCGGTAGTCAGCACTCTAAAACGACGTCTGTTACGGGTATTGAGCGCAAGTTTCTTCATGATCCGACCAATACGTCTTCGTGATACGATTAAGCCGTACACCTGCTCTAACTGCTTCTTGATACGTCGTGTCCCGTAGGTCTGTCGTGAACCGATGAACGTATCTTTGATCAACGCATTTAACACTTCATCATCTTGGTGGTCAACACGCAGCCAATGATAATAACAGCTTCGTGAGACATCCATAAGTCGGCACATCCGTTTGATACTGAATTGTTGACTGTACTCTTTTATCCAGGCGTACTTTAATGAGCTTCTTTTGCGAAGTACGCCGCTGCCTTTTTTAAGATCTCACGATCTTTCTTGACACTGGCAAGTTCTCTACGAAGTCGCCGGTTCTCTTCTTCAAGGCTTTCGTTTGATGATCTAGATTTACTATTTGTCTCTAAGTTGTGACTTCTTCGATAAGCACTCAACCAACTATACAGCGTCTTTTCATGTACTTCCAACTCTTTGGCAATCTTTAAAACGGACTTCTCGCTATTGAGCGCTAGTTGTATCGCTGAGTCTTTAAACTCTTGTGTGTATGTCTGTCCTCTTTTCCCCATCTGGAAACCCTCTCATTATTATGTAGAAATTCTACCATTTCTGTGTCCTAATAAGTGTAGCCAGATCAAACAGCAGGTTATCCTGTAAATGGTAATGCCGGTACAGGTCAATACCTCAATATGGGTGAAGCCGCTGTAGGTAAAGAGACTGATGGTGTGACCAATGCACTGGTTAGTTTTAATAACAAGAGCTTCCGTGCAAAGATCTCTAACGATTACGCATGGGACCTTTATAACACACTATATGCTGACGCCGGTA
>JBATWM010000025.1:0-18544 GCA_049672605.1 Sulfurimonadaceae bacterium | reverse complement strand
TACCGGCGTCAGCATATAGTGTGTTATAAAGGTCCCATGCGTAATCGTTAGAGATCTTTGCACGGAAGCTCTTGTTATTAAAACTAACCAGTGCATTGGTCACACCATCAGTCTCTTTACCTACAGCTGCCTTACCCATATTCAAATACTCACCAGTTCCAACACCACGCTGTGAAGGATAACCTGCTGTTGATGCCAAAATTGAGCTACCAGTTAAACCATTATAAATATTGCTAAATGTACCGTAAGCGATGCGATCAACATGAGCGATTTGAAAATTCACATTTTCAATATCATTATTAGTAAACTTATACGCCTCAAACGTATTTGGAAGCATACGTGCGTCATCACTGCCCATCATTGGTACGTCAAAACGCTGATACCCTAGTTTAGCATTGGTTTTTGTACCAAAATCGCTAAGATCAATATTGGCATACGCTTCACCCAAGATCGAGTAGCTTTTCAGTCCTGTTCCTAATAGAGAAGGATCGACAACGTTATAATCCAAGCCATGCATACCGTTCGTCGTATAAAACGCCGCGCCTACACTTAAGCCATTCCACGCTGCCGTTTCATACTTAAGGTGTCCACCAAGTGCCAACGAGTTACGGTGCGTATCTGCACCTGAACCACCCTGATACTGACGATCGATATAGAACATACGGATCTGCCCGCTTGTTTCACCTTCTGTAAACATACTGCTTAAATCTTCAGCAGCCTGCAGACCTGTAATAGCAACAATCGATGCTAAACTGAGTACAAGTGTCTTTTTCATTTTCATCCTTTTCTTTCTGAAGCCGTTCAAACTTCAAAAACATTCACTCCTCAATAGTAAAATAGAAACGTAGCATGAACATAGCAAGAGGGTAAAAAACGGTTTTAAGATCATTTTTAGAGTCAAATCATCGATAAATGGTGAATATGGGTAACAAAAGTAGTGGTTAGTGGAAGATGGCGAAGTTCATTTTAACCCCAACCTAAATAACTCCATTAAAAGTTGTAGATTGTGATGAAATGAACCCGAAGGCGTACACGGTACGATATCTCAAACTAACATACTAAATGTATGTTAGTGAAGAGTAAAGTAATATCAATAGAAGAAGATGCGCCGAAGCTATAACTTTTGGTCGATCATGTAGCCTTGCGACCGTATGTTTTGGATGAAATCCTCTTTCAAACCCTTCTTCAACCGATTCACCTCAGCCCTAATCGTCGCGTTATCAACGAAGTTCTCATCCCACACATAATTCTGGAACTGGTCAAAATCGACTATGCGGCCGCGATTGCGTGCAAGAAGGTCAATGATCTGCGCCTGACGTTTGGAAAGCACTTGCACTTCACCATTAAAAAGCAGGTGGTTATGTTCTTGGTCGTAACTGTAATTTTTAGAGAGGCGCAGGTGGACACGGGGGACTTCGTTTGAGAGTTTGATCTTGTCGATACGGAGTGAAAGCTCTTTAAGATGGAACGGTTTTTTCAAGTAATCATAGCAGCCCAGATCATACGCACGTGAGATATCCTCTATGTCTAACAAAGCGCTTATATAGATAACCGGTGTATGAATCTTACGGGCATGAAGCTGCTCCAACAGGCTCAGACCATCCATTCCGGGGACATTGATATCCAAGATCAAAAGATCAAAGTTCTCATCTTGCAAAATCGCCATTGCCTCACTTCCATCAAGCGATGTTGTGACCTGATGACCGATGAGCGTTAAATACTCAACAATTGAGTCATTTAACATCACCTCATCTTCGAGTAAAAATATTTTCATCTAAACAGCCATGATCTTGAAACGATAACTAAAACGGGTAAGGTCCTCGGTAGAGCTGATCTCAATAGTAACATCCTCTTCTTCACAGATCGACTTAACAAGGTTCAGACCTAAGCCAAACCCCTCTAAACGACCATCTTCTCGGTAATACGGTTCTAACACTTTATTGATGTCATCGATCTTTTTAGAGCGGCTGGCAATGTCAAAGACAATCGATGCATGATCAACAAATGTCTTAACAGATATCGTCTCGTTTACAAGCGTATATTTTATCGCATTTGTAATATTATTATCGATAATGCGTTGCAGTTTTGTCTCATTAAAATAGACAAAATACTCACCTACACATGGTACAAACGTAATTCCTAATCTCGACTGCTCTGCAACCTCTTCAAAAAAATCAAGGCGACTCTGCAGATAGTCATTAAAGTTGATGGCAATACGCGGATACTCCACCTGATCTTTTTTTACCAGGTAACTCAGGTCATCATAGATGTTAAAGATGTTTTTAACAGCCGCATCGATTTTGGAGAGTTGTCTGTTCTTACCATGCTGCATCGTAAAAAGATCGATATTGGTCATGATCACACTCAGCGGGGTGTTGGTCTCATGCACAGCGTGGCGTAAAAATAACTTTTGCGAGGTCAGAAGTTGTTGCGAGAACTGCTCTGCGTCGGCTAACTCTTCATTGTTTTTTTGCAGGGCCTCTGTCTTCTCTTCTACCTTTTTTTTCAATGATCGGTTGAGCTCTTTGAGTGCGATCTTTTGATGCATGATCGTCTCAACCATGTCGTTAGCATAATGGCCCATCGTTCGGAACTCTTTAAGGTGGATCTGTCTGTAGTTAATAACTTGGTCATGGTGTGCAGCGCGCTCAAAAAACTCTAAGAAGGTGTCAACATCGCGCTTCATCACTGCACTGATGATCTTGTTCACACCAAAAATGATCCCAAACAGTATAAAGGCAAGGGTTGTGATCTCTAAAACAATTTTTACGATCTTTTTTTTCTGTTTTTGATGGCGTTCTAACAAAAGCTCTTCTGTTGGCTTAGTGTATATTCCTGTTATTAATGTATATCCATTTGGTAATTTAGTAACATAGGCTAAGGCATCTTGTTGCGGTTTCTCCTCTAAGTCTTCAAGCTGCAAAAATGACCTATCTTCTACTGCTGATAGGTCTCCGATCTTCTCTTTAAGACCGTGACTTGTAAACACCCCTGCTCCACTGCTGTCAAAGAGCTGTATGAAACTATCTTCATGCTCTAAAAACAGTCCCGGTATCTTTCGAATAGCTTCACCAGAGTGATCACTAGGGTGTTTAAGCTCAAAACTCATCATCAAACGCATCTGTTCAGCTGAATGTATAAGTGATCGTTTCTGTTCGGCTTTAAAGTTCGCATACTCAAAATTCAACTGTTTCATATAATCTTGATACTCATCTTGTATCAATAAAAAAGAAAAAAGGATCGTAAAAAGGAGAATAACAAAGGTCGCCATCGCATGGATCTGTGAAAGAGAGAAGTTGTGGAGGTACCTTGAGAGGCGAAGAGCTATTTTTTTACGCTTTGATATCATAAAGCAGATTATACAATGTAGATATAAAAGCTGATATTTAGTTAATGTGGTAATAACTGTTAAGAATCTTCTATTATAATTCGCATAATTTAATTCAAGGACCTAAACTATGGCACTTAAAACATACGATTTTTCAGCAGAAGAGATGGCTTCATTTCAGTGGGCAAAGATGACAACAAGCAAGGGTGTTATCTGGTTAAAACTTTACAACGAAGAGACTCCTAATACAGTTGCTAACTTTGCATCACTTGTAAACGATGGTTACTACAACGGTCTTAGCTTTCACCGTGTAATCCCGGGTTTCATGGCTCAAGGCGGTTGTCCACACGGTACAGGTACAGGTGGTCCGGGTTACTCTATCGCTTGTGAGACAGACAAAAACACGCACCGTCACGTCAAAGGGACACTTTCTATGGCGCACGCTGGTCCAAACACGGGTGGTTCACAGTTCTTTATCTGTTTTGTACCATGTCCTCACCTTGATGGCGTTCATACAGTTTTCGGTGGTATCGAAGCTGATGACGCAGCGTCTATGGCAGTTCTTGACAGTGTTCAAGGGCAAGACGCTATCGAATCAGTGGAAATTTTAGCTTCTCGCTAACATTTGGAAAACGGGAATCTGAAAACGTGAAAAGAATTGGATGCGGTTTATTTAAACGATATAACTTAAGCCTATCCCAATTTCCGTCTCCCCTTTCCCGCTTCCCGGCACTAACATCGGATATCCGATGTTAGTGCATATCTGCTGCTCTGTTGACAGCCACTTCTTTTTAGAAAAACTCCAAAAAGATTACCCTGACGAAAAACTTACCGGCTTTTTTTACGATCCAAACATTCACCCCTATTCTGAGTATAAGCTCCGCTATTTGGATGTTCAAAGAAGCTGTAAAAAACTGGGGATCGACCTGCTCGAAGGCGAGTACGACTTTGAGAACTGGATGCAAGCCGTTAGAGGACTGGAAAACGAGCCTGAAAAAGGGGCACGGTGTGAGGTCTGCTTTGACAAACGTTTTAGTGTCAGTGCTGAAAAAGCGCTTGAACTAGGCGAAAAAAAGATCACCACTACCCTGTTGGTCTCCCCTCTCAAATCGCAAGAACAGCTCAAACGTGTCGGTGATGCTTTTTATGAAAAAAACGGGGTTGAGTTCATCGCCGTTGACTACCGCGCTGATGGCGGTACGCAAGACCAGAGCCGTGTTACCAAAGAGGAGCAGCTCTATCGCCAAGACTACTGCGGCTGTATCTATGGGCTTACCATGCAGCGCGACCAGCAGGAGAAATTGATGGATGAGATGTTCTCACCCATCTCTAACCAAACGCTTCCTGCCTCTATCGAAGAGCGTTTAGAGATGTATGAACAACGGATGCAACTCGAAGATGAAGGGGTTGACTACAAGATCATCCGCCAAAAATTCCTCAACTACCGTCAATTCTCATGCAAACTGCTCAAAGGCAAGACACAGGTCATCCCTGCTCATGCGCTTACCTACTCTTACCTGCCTCGCAAACGTGCTCAAGGCAAGGTCGAATACACTGTCGACAATGTTCACTACATGAACCGTGAAGAGGTCTGTTTTATCACCCTTGAGCATTACAATGCACTTGCAAACACCCATTTCACGACGGTAAATGAGCTTATTTTCAATACACCCAGTGTAGACACAGAGCTAGAACTGCGTCACAGACTACTACCAATGGGCTACAGCCTCTCACCTGTTATTGTAGTTGATGAGATCATTGAGGGAAAACTCACCCTTAGCCTAGATGCAAAGACCTATGATGACACAAAAGAGATCTTAATCAAACTCTAATTGTTTCACATCTGAGAACCACCTTTTGAGTCCCTAATTTAGGCGATAATACTCTCTTAACAGACTTTTGGATAAAATAAGCCATTAATTTAATGGTACATAGTGCTGCAATTCAAACATTGTAGCAGTGCCGATGCAAAAGGTTTTATACATGATGGACGTCGTCGAAATCCAAGAGATCTTACCTCACCGTTACCCATTTTTACTCGTAGACAGGGTTGTCTCACTTGACAAAGGTGAAAACATAGTTGCATTCAAAAATGTAAGTATTAGCGAACCAGTTTTTGAGGGACACTTTCCGGGTCACCCGATCTACCCAGGTGTTATGATCTTGGAAGGCCTTGCACAGGCTGGCGGTCTTTTGGCATTTCAGAGTATGGACCTGACCAAAGAAGAGGTCAAACAGAAAGTCGTCTATTTTATGAGTATTGACAAAGCGAAGTTCCGTAAGCCGGTTCGTCCTGGTGATCGTTTAGAGTACCGTGTCAGTGTCATTAAACAAAAAGGTGCGATCTGGATGCTTGATGGTAAAGCGTATGTTGATGACCAGCTTGTATCAGAAGCTGAACTTAAAGCTATGGTAGTTGATAAATAGGGTCTGATGTGAGTATAAGAACTAAAGTTCAATGCAGGGAGGCACTAAATGCCAAGTCGTATCAGAGCCAACAGCTCAATGCATGGGAGGCACTAAATGCCGAGTCGTAAAATTTCTCCTTTAGCCATTATCGAAGATGGCGCTGTTATCGGTGAAAATGTCGAGATTGCCCCACACTGTTTTATCTCTGGTGAGACAACGATAGGTGATGGCACAACGATTGCCCATGGTACTTGCATATATGGCAAAACAACTATTGGTAAAAATAATCGTATCTTTTCACATGCCGTTCTTGGTTCAGTCCCTCAGGATCTGAAGTTCAACGGCGAAGATGTCGAACTTGTTATCGGTGACAACAACACTATTCGTGAGTTCACCCTCTTTAACCCGGGTACCGAAGGTGGTGGCGGCATCACTAAAGTGGGGGACAACAACCTCTTTATGGGCTACGTTCACCTTGGTCATGACGTCATCATCGGCGATAACTGTATCTTGGCCAATGCCGCTACACTTGCAGGCCATGTTGAGATGGGGAACAATGCCGTTATCGGCGGTATGACCCCTATTCACCAGTTTGTCAAGATCGGTGATTTTGCTATGGTCGGCGGAGCGTCTGCACTTTCACAAGACGTACCTCCATACTGTATGGCTGAAGGTAACCGGGCGACACTGAGAGGCCTTAACCTTACTGGACTTCGCCGTCATGCTGAGCGTAATGACATCAATGCACTTAAATCAGCCTATAAAGAGCTGTTTGAACTTGGCCGTCCACTTCAGGATGTTGCGACTGAACTTCTTGAATCGACTGACAACAGCTATGTAAAAAACCTTTGTGAATTTATTAGTAACACAAAACGCGGAATCCCGTTTGAGAGGAAAAATATATGAGTGAGCACCGTAACTGCAGCTTTTGTAATGCAGTAGAGAGTGAAGAGAACCCTTTAATCGCCGGTAACAGTGTATACATCTGTAAAAACTGTGTCTATTCAGCTTATAAGATCATGTTTGGTGACAACCATGGTGAAGTCACTGATAAAAAGCAAGCCTTAGTCGATGCAACGACAGAGCTTATGACGCCTAAAGAGCTCAATGCCTTTTTGGGTGAGTATATTATCGGTCAAGAGAATGCCAGAAAACTACTTTCCGTTGCCGTTTACAACCACTACAAACGTATCTTTAAAACGACTCTTGTAGAAGACGACACAACAGAGATAGCGAAGTCTAACATCTTGCTAATCGGACCGACAGGTTCAGGTAAGACCTTGATGGCACAGACGATTGCCCGTGTTTTGAATGTACCTATTGCTATCGCTGATGCGACCTCTCTTACAGAAGCCGGTTACGTGGGTGAAGATGTTGAGAACATCTTGACTAAACTGCTGCAAGCTGCTGATGGGGATGTCGAACGTGCCCAACAAGGGATCGTCTTTATCGACGAAGTCGACAAGATCGCCCGGATGAGTGAAAACCGCTCTATTACCCGTGATGTCTCAGGCGAAGGTGTTCAACAGGCCCTGCTTAAGATCGTAGAAGGTGCCCAAGTCAACCTGCCGCCGAAAGGTGGTCGTAAACACCCCAACCAAGAGTTTATCCAGATGGACACTTCAGGTATTTTGTTTATCTGTGGTGGTGCATTTGACGGCATGCAGGATATCTTGAAACGCAAACAGGGTGAGAATATCCTTGGGTTTGGACAAGAGAAAAAGTCTAAAGATGAGCAGAAACCGACACTCGACATGGTCGAACCTGATGACCTGGTCCATTACGGCCTGATCCCGGAACTTATCGGCCGTCTACCGATCATCGCCTCTCTTAATGAGATCAAAGAAGAGGACATGGTCCGCATCCTGACAGAACCGAAAAACTCTCTTGTCAAACAGTATAAAAAACTTTTTGCTATCGACGACGTTGAACTTAACTTTGAAGAGGATGCTCTTCTTGCCGTAGCAGCAAAAGCTATTTCCCGTAAAACCGGTGCACGCGGTATCCGCGCCATCATGGAAGAGAGTATGATCGACATCATGTACACCCTGCCGGAGTACCGCGGTTATGAAGTGATCATTACAAAAGAGGTGATCGAAAACGGTGACGAGCCTCTCTATATTAAAAAAAGCAAACAAAAAAGTGCATAGGAACTCATAAATGATATTTAACAAACTTATCGGTCTTTTTTCAAACGACCTCGCTATTGACCTTGGAACAGCAAACACTTTGGTCATCGCCAGAGGTCACGGCATCATTATCAACGAGCCTTCTGTTGTAGCTGTTAAAATGGGAAAATACGGCCAGTCGCAGGTCTTGGCTGTCGGTCAGGAAGCCAAAGATATGGTGGGTAAGACACCCGGCAATATCCGTGCTATCCGTCCCATGAGAGACGGGGTCATCGCTGACTTCGATATGACAGAAAAGATGATCCGTAAGTTCATCGAAAAGGCGCATGGACGTAAGGCACTTATCAGCCCTCGTATCATTATCTGTGTCCCTTACGGATTGACACAGGTCGAACGTAAAGCCGTTCGTGAGTCAGCACTTTCAGCTGGCGCACGTGAGGTTTTCTTGATCGAAGAGCCGATGGCAGCAGCTATAGGTTCAGGTATCGATATTCGCGAACCGAGAGGGCACCTTGTTGTTGATATCGGCGGCGGTACCACTGAGATCGGTGTTGTCTCTTTAGGCGGTCTTGTCCTTTCAAAATCGATCCGTGTTGCCGGAGACAAGATCGATCTGGCGATCATTAACTACATTCGCCGTAAATACAACCTCTTGATCGGCGAGCGTGTCGCTGAAGAGATCAAGATCTCAGTCGGAACTGCAGTAGAACTTGATGAAGTGCTTAGCTACACCATTACCGGTCGCGATCAGGTAGAGGGTTTACTTAGCTCTATTACCCTGACAAGTGAAGATGCTAGAGAGGCAATGGAAGAGCCGTTAAAAGAGATCGCAGAGGCCTTGCGTGATGTTCTTGAACAGATGCCGCCAGATCTTGCCGGTGATATTGTCAACCATGGTGTTGTCCTTACCGGTGGTGGTGCTTTGATCCGCCAACTCGACAAATATCTCTCTGACATCATCCGCATTCCTGTCTATGTTGCAGATGAGCCGCTCTTGGCTGTTGCAAAAGGGACAGGTAAAGCACTCGAAGAGATCGATCTACTTCAAGAACTATTTGACGAATAGTAATTATGAACAGAGAAGTCCTTGGAATCTTTTTTCTATTTGTAGCCCTTTTTGGTGCTGCACTCCTTTTCTCTACAGGGCTTCAACGCCCTATTCTCTCCCTAACCAACTCTATCAAAAGCTCTTATCACAATACTACAGCGTCAATCGGCAAACGTTATGATGAACATTTTGCACAACAAGAGACGATCATAGAGCTGCGAGAAAAACTCAAACTTTATGAAGAGAGCCATCTACTTTTACATCAAGTCGCCACAGAGCTCAATGCCCTTTTTGTTGAAAACAACTCCTCATTTAAAGTCAACCCGAAAGTTGAGTTAGTACGCACTATCTCTTATGTCAAATTTGGAGATATCAATAAAGTTTGGATCGACACGCCTGCTTTTGACTCTTCCAAGGTCTATGGGCTTGTGCATAAAGAGAATGTTGCCGGTATTGTTGTTATGAGAGAGGATCGGGCTATGGCACTTTTAAACGGGGCGCTGAAAAGTTCATACGCCGTCTATGTTGGAGAGAACAATGCTCCGGGTATAGTCCATGGCCTCAATACTAAAGAGTTGGTAGTTGAGTTCATTCCGACTTGGATCAAGATCAAAGAGGGTGACGAGGTCCTGACCTCAGGGCTTGATCATCTCTTTTTTCCGGGTCTTAAGGTAGGTAAGGTTGTTTCTATTGAGCAGTCGCAAGGGTATCAAAATGCTATCATTACGCCCTACTATAATGCCAGCAATCCTGACTATTTTCATCTCATAAAAAGTATACGATAATTTTGATTTTTAGTGTCATATTCCAACACAAGCTGGATTCCAAGCTTTTTTAATTACTCTTGTTACTCTCAAAATGTATTTTTCAAACTTTGACAGCCATTGTTGAATCAGGAGCATATATTTGCAATCCTCTTGAATAGTCATAGGTTCAACTTTTACGATGTGGCATTTCACGATTCGTCATTTAGTGACTCTCTGTATTGTGCTGTTGGCACTTAAGTGCCACCCTGCATTAGGCTTTAGCCCTTTATTCCCTTTGCCTTGCCAAAGAAACGCTTTCGACGATGTTTCACATAACATCTACGGTTCCAGTCCTAAAAAAGCAAAGCAGTTTGCTTTACTTTACGGTTCTCACCTCGAAGCCGTCATGAGAGTTTTTTTTGTTTCTTTTTTTTCCGGAGTAAAAAAAGAGTGAGAGGTCAATTAAATCGAACTCTTCAATAATGTTCAAAGATCATAAACAATTTTATATTCCGCATTAAACAACGATGAAATAAGAAAGTAATATCAGTAAAACTTAACTTACAGATTCACCTCTTCACCGGAATGACGTTTGTGTTTACCCTTGTAAAACATTACGTGTAGGTACACTTAACAAAACAAGAAAATATCCCCGCATATTTTCACCATTTTTTAAGCACCTTTTCCCTATAATAAGCAAATTTTTACACATTTTAAAAGGGTCGTAATGCCTAAACGCGAAGACATAAAGACAATCTTACTTATCGGTTCTGGTCCGATCATCATCGGTCAAGCATGTGAATTTGACTACTCTGGTACACAAGCCGTTAAAACGCTTAAAGAGCTAGGCTACCGTGTAGTCCTTATTAACTCTAATCCGGCAACTATTATGACTGATCCTGAGTTTGCCGATCGTACCTACATAGAGCCTATCAAACCTGAGATCATTGCCGAGATCATCAGAAAAGAGAATGTTGATGCTATCTTGCCGACCATGGGTGGACAGACGGCACTCAACGCCGCAATGGAGATGCATGAAAAAGGGATGCTTGAGGGTATTGAGTTCTTAGGTGCCAAACCTGAAGCGATCACTATGGGTGAAGACCGTCTTGCCTTTAAAGATGCCATGATCAGACTCGGGATGGACCTGCCGGAGTCACGTTATGCCCACAACATGGAAGAAGCTCTTGCAGCTGCCGAAGAGATCGGTTTTCCTATTATCATCCGTGCTTCATTTACCCTTGCCGGTGGCGGTTCCGGTGTTGCCTATAACATTGACGAGTATAAACATCTCGCACAACGCGGTCTGGACGAAAGCCCGATCACAGAGATCTTGGTTGAGGAGTCTCTTCTTGGCTGGAAAGAGTACGAGATGGAGGTCATCCGTGACTCTGCGGACAACTGTATCATCGTCTGTGCCATCGAGAACTTTGACCCGATGGGTGTTCACACAGGTGACTCTATCACCGTTGCACCTGCGCTTACACTGACAGACAAAGAGTACCAGCGTATGCGTGACGCTTCGTTTGACATCCTTCGCGAGATCGGTGTTGATACCGGCGGATCAAACGTACAGTTCTCTGTTGATCCTAAAACAGGCCGTATGATCGTAATCGAGATGAACCCGCGTGTATCTCGTTCATCAGCTCTTGCTTCCAAGGCTACCGGTTACCCTATTGCTAAAGTAGCGACACTTTTAGCGGTCGGTTTTACACTTGATGAAGTGACGAATGACATTACAGGAACACCGGCATCGTTTGAGCCGGTCATCGACTACGTTGTTACAAAGATCCCTCGTTTCACATTTGAGAAGTTCCCGGAAGCTGAGTCAACACTTTCAACATCAATGAAATCAGTTGGTGAGGTCATGGCGATAGGTCGTACCTTTAAAGAGTCTATGCAAAAAGCGCTCTGCTCTCTTGAGACGGACCTAAGCGGTTTTGATGAGATGGAAGGCGATATGGAGTTCATCCAACATGAGATCCGTCGTCCCAATGCAGAACGTGCCCTTTACGTTGCAGAAGGTCTACGCCGCGGTATGAGCGTTGAAGAGATCTTTGACACCTGTAAGATCGATCCATGGTTCCTTTACCAAATCGAAGAGATCATTGCCAGCGAAAAAGAGATCAATCTTGAACTTTTAAATGACGAAAAAGCCTTCCGTAAACTTAAAACAGATGGTTTCTCTGACAAACGCATCTCTAAACTTATTACTAAAAACTGCTCGACAGCTATGAGTGAAAATGATGTTTATGCCGCGCGTAAACGCTTAGACATTCACCTAGAGTACAATGAAGTAGATACCTGTGCAGCAGAGTTTGAAGCACTGACACCTTATCTTTACTCTACCACCAATATCACTAAGCTTCCGAAAGCTGCACCGCGTGTAACGGACAAGAAAAAAGTTCTTATTCTTGGTGGCGGGCCAAACCGTATCGGTCAGGGAATTGAATTTGACTACTGTTGTGTTCATGCGGCATTCGCACTCAAGGACATGGGTATTGAGACCATTATGTACAACTGTAATCCTGAAACAGTTTCTACAGACTATGATACGTCTGATGTACTCTACTTCGAACCGATCGACTTTGAACATGTACGCGAAGTGATCGAAACAGAAAACCCTGACGGTATCATTGTTCACTTCGGCGGGCAGACACCACTAAAACTCGCTAACCCGTTAACGGCTATCGGTGCTAAGATCTCTGGGACACCGGCACGTGTTATCGATCTTGCAGAAGACCGTAAACAGTTCTCAGAATTTGTTGAAAGCCATGGTCTTTTACAGCCCAAAAATGGTTTAGCAACAAATAAAGAAGAGGCGGTCGTCATTGCAGAAAGATTAACCTACCCTGTACTTGTCCGCCCTTCATTTGTTCTTGGCGGACGTGCAATGCGTATCGTTTACAATGAAACTGAACTTCGTACGTACATGGACGAAGCTGTTTCTGTCTCCAATGACGCACCGGTTCTTGTTGACAAGTTCCTTGACCAAGCGGTTGAACTTGATGTTGACTGTATCTGTGACGGAACCGATGTCTACATCGGCTCTGTTATGCAGCACATTGAAGAGGCTGGAATTCACTCTGGCGACTCTGCTTGTTCACTTCCTCCGCTTAACCTTACAGCTGAGATTCAGAAACAGGTCGAGCAGCAGACGAAGACGATTGCGCTTGGTCTTGGTGTTGTCGGTCTTATGAACGTACAGTACGCTATCTACCAGAACGAGGTCTACCTTATTGAGGTAAATCCTCGTGCTTCTCGTACCGTACCGTTTGTCTCTAAAGCGACAGGTGTACCGTTGGCGAAAGTTGCGACACGCGTTATGATGGGCGAGAACATTCGCGACGCACTGGCTTTTTATGACACTTACAAAGTGGTTATGGAAGAAGACGGTCTGCTTAAACCGCGTTTGAAAGACCATATTGCCATCAAAGAGGCTGTTTTCCCGTTCCACAAACTTTACGGTGCTGACCTGGTACTGAGCCCTGAGATGAAGTCTACAGGTGAAGTCATGGGCATCAGCCGTAGTTACGGTAAAAGTTTTGCCAAAGCACAGATGGCAGCCGGGAACATCATCCCGACGGAGGGAACATGTTTCTTGTCTTTTATCGATATGGACAAAGAGCATGCGCCTGAGATCGCACGCGGTCTCCATAAGGCCGGTTTCAAACTGCTTGCGACCAAAGGAACACAGAAGATCGTTGAAGAGGCTGGCATTCCTTGCGAGCTCGTACTTAAGATCTCTGAAGGCCGCCCGAATATTCAAGATGCGATGAAAAACGGGGAGATCGCTATGGCGATCAACACCTCTGACAACAACACCTCCAAAAAAGATGCCGTTGTTATCCGTCAGATCGTACTTTCTATGAATATCCCATACTTTACAACACTGAGCGCGGCACGTTCTGCTATCAATGCACTTGAGCAGATGGAAGATCCTAACTGGAACGAACCTCAAGCACTGCAAGACTACCTCAACAATTAAGATGCACCAAGTAATACTGGCACAGACCGACACAACAGTCGGTTTTCTCTCTCAAGATGCTCAAAAGCTTGCCAGTATCAAAGAGCGTCCGAGTGACAAACCTTTTATCCAAAGTTTTGATTCACTTAAGAGCTTTTCACAAATGGGTGGACGTGTGCCAAACAGACATAAAAGTCGCTTACGACGTTCTAAATCTACAACTTACGTCATCAATAACAGCGCAGTTCGCATCGTTTCTGATGGACAACATCATCAACTTCTTTCTAAATACGGGTGGGTTTACAGCACTTCAGCCAATGAAAAAGGTAAATCTTTTGAGAGAGAATTTGCTGAAAAACACGCTGACATTATTATTGAAGACAGCAGAGGATTGTATGAAGGTCAAGCTTCTGCTATCTATAAACTAAACCATCAAAAGATCAAACAATTACGTTAAAGGACTTACACATGAAACATATCTCCACCATAGGCTCAGCTGCTCTTCTTGGCAGTATGGGTGTTGTTGTGATGAGCACTGTCACAGGCTGTTCAGGGCAACAAGAAGAGCAGCAAAACCGATTTCTTATCATTGAACAGCAGGTGAATGGAAAATACATCGTTGTTGAAGAGATGCCGACAGAAGGTCCATCTCGTTCTATTATTCGCGAACGCGATGAAAACGGTATAGTGACTGAACGTTTTATGAATGAAGATGAGATGCGCCACCTTGCTGAACAGGAATACCAAAAGGTTCAAAACGGTCAATCAGAACTTAACCAGGAACCATCCGCATCACCTGGAATGGGACTTGCCGGAACGATTTTGGCCGTAGCAGCCGGTTCTCTGATGGGGAACATGATCGGTAATGCTTTGATGGGCAATAAAAACTTCCAACGCCACTCTAACTCTGTTAACAAGTCTGCTTATCACAGAAGTGCAGCCGGAAAAAAGGCTTCTTCAGCTTCTAAATCAAAAAAGAGTTTCTTTGGTGGCACAAAATCGGCCAGTTCGTCTACACGCAGCAGTTTCTTTGGAGGTTAGAAGATGGTTCAACTAAAAGATGTCACTCCTTTAGATGATGAAGATCTAGAGAAGATCGGTTTTAGCTGGCACACGGATGAAGACGGCAGCAAGTATGTTGCTGATCAGCTTGTACAAGTAACACAAAACGAAGCAGAAGCTTATTATGAAGCAGCAAACACACTTTATGATATGTACGTCGAAGCAGCAGAGCATGTCATAGAAAACGATCTCTTTTTTGAACTTGGCATCCCTTTTAACATTGTCGAGACCATCAAAAAGTCATGGGAGAGCGATGTGCATTGGCATATCTACGGACGTTTTGATCTTGCAGGCGGGATTGACGGCCAGCCTATAAAACTCATCGAGTTTAATGCCGACACGCCGACAGGTCTTTTTGAGACAGCGGTACTTCAGTGGGCACTGCTTAAAGCCAACGGTATGGATGATGCCAAGCAGTTTAATGACATCTACAGAGCCATAGAAGCAAACTTCAAACGTCTTATCACCCTCTTTGATGACACAGAGCTCTTTGATGAACGTTATGACGGCTGGAAGATCCTCTTCTCAAGTGTAGAAGGTCTAGACGAAGAGGAGGTCACGACTCGTCTTCTTCAGCAGATCGCTACCGATGCAGGCTTTAATACCGGATTTGAGTTTTTACAGAATGTCCAGTTTGACGATGACGGTATCAGTGATGCCAACGACATGAGCTATGAGTACTGGTTTAAACTCTACCCATGGGAGGATATCGGCAGTGACGAAGGAGAACTGGCTGTTATCTTGAACGATATGATGCAAAACCAAAAAGCGATCATTTTGAACCCTGCCTACACGGTCCTCTTTCAGTCAAAAGGGATGTTAAAAGTCTTGTCTGATCTTTTCCCAGACTCCCCTTACCTGCTTAAAACGTCAGACGAACCGCTAAATAGTGCGTATGTTGAAAAACGTCATTTTGGTAGAGAGGGTGCAAACACTAAAATAGTTGATGGCTCTGGCACTGTCATTGCAGAGACTGATGGTCCTTACGAAAACTACAAACCTGTCTATCAAGAGTATGTCGACTTTCCTAAAGACAGCGAAGGCAACAAATACCAAGCGGGTGTCTTCTTTGCTTACGAAGCCTGCGGACTTGGCTTCAGACGCGGCGGCGAGATCATGGACAACATGAGCAAGTTTGTAGGACACGTGTTAACGAATTAAGCGTTAAGCGTTAAGCGTTAAGCGTTAAGCGTTAAGCGTTAAGCGTTAAGCGTTAAGCGTTAAGCGTTAAGCGTTAAGCGTTAAGAAAGATGGCGAAGCTCATCTAAAACAAAACTGAACTCGTAAAAGTTTCAGATTTGGTGTAGATTGTGCAAAACGTTTGTCCGATGGCGCACTGTTGTGCGTGGAGAGGCAAACTTTTGTGCAAGATGCGCCGAAGCTGAAACTTTTACGCATCGTTTAGGTTTTTTGGCTCACGCACCCCTTCTCCGTTACCTATTAAAATTGCCAGCCAACGCGTGTTTTCATTGGTGTGTAAAAGTATCTTAATCATGATAGTGAGCGGGATAGAGAGCAGCATGCCTATAGGCCCCAAGAGCCATCCCCAAAAGATCAAGGACAAAAAGACGACCAGGGTCGAGATGCCAAGTCCCTGACCCATAATACGCGGCTCAATGATCGAACCGATGATGATGTTTATCGCCAGATAGACGATACCCACTTCGATGGCACCAAAGGTCCCCAGTTGTACCAATGCCAAGAGCACAGCCGGTATAGCAGCAAGAATAGAACCTATGTTAGGTATGAAGTTAAACAAAAATGCGACCAGTCCCCAAAGCACGGCATAGTCCAAGCCTATCATCGTCAAAACAATAGTTACTATAACCCCCGTCACCAAAGAGATAACAGCTTTGAGTGCCATATAGCGTTTTATCTTTGTGAGCACCTCATTGACATGCTTCATCGTCTCTCGTTCACCATCGGCGATGTCAAGTTTTTTGGCAAACTGTGTCGATTCCAGGAGCATAAATATAATGATCAAGAAGATCATAAAACTATTGGTCAGAACCGAACCTGCGCCTTTTAAGACGGTTGCCGAGTACTGCATCAACCTTGCCGGATTAAACATCGAAGTCAAGTCGTCTTTAATCAAACCATAGCTACTCAAGATATTGGTTAAAGAGCTCAATTGTGTCTGCAGTTTTGCTTCGTAAACGGGCATATTTGCACTGAAACTCTGCACGGAGGTGCCAATCAAAACGCCCAAAAGACTAAAAACGATCACAAGTCCGCCTACAACGGCTACAAGCGCTAAAATAGTCGGTACTTTCTTTTGTATTAACCAGCTATAAATCGGCGCAATAATGACCGCTATGAAGCTGGCAAGCAGAAAAGGAACTACGATAACAGCAGCCATTTTCAGAGCACCTAAAACTATAATAATTGCAGCAATGACGACAATCACATTTCCGGATGATTTTTCTTGTTCCATTATCTCTACTTATCGACACCACTAAATGCTCTTAGCCTATTTAGAGGTACCCTTTGTTAATATATACACGATTTTAACACAAACAAGGAAAAATATGTTTCAAGATCAAGGATCATTAGAAAAAGCTGTTAATGGCGATTACAATTTTAGTGTTGGCGAGATCCTCTCAGAGGCGTGGGAAAAGGTAGCCGGTGCCAAACTGAAAATTGTCGGGGCGATGTTCATCTATATCGTGATCGCTTCGCTGACAACAGGTGTGATCAGTCTTTTTTTGGATGCAAAACCCTATTATGACGCAGGCGATACAGTCAGAGGTGTCATAACTGACATGGTTGTCGGTTGGATCGCTTCGCCTATCACAATTCCTCTTTCCGTAGGTCTTCTTTTACTTGGCTATGCCCGCGCAAACGATGAAGAACTTCGCATTGAAACCATCTTTAACTACTACGTTCTAGTATGGCCGCTCTTTTTTGCATCGATCTTTATCACTATCTTGACCTATATCGGTTTTGCACTGCTTGTGCTCCCCGGTATCTACCTCTCTATTGCCTACAGCTTTACCCTGCCGTTGATGGTTGATAAAAAGCTAGATATTTGGGGTGCTATGGAGGTTTCTCGCCAAGCTGTCACAAAACACTGGTTTACTATTTTCGGTGTCAACATCTCCTTAGTCCTGCTCACTGTTTTGAGTGCTATACCGATGGGAATCGGTCTTATCTGGACAGTTCCGCTTCTTATGATCGCTCAAGGCGTCATGTACCGTAAGATATTTGGTTGGAAAGTCCACGACCCGATTGCGGATTGACGTGTTACGTGTTACGTGTTACGTGTTACGTGTTAAACTATAAGCTATTAACCTGTACACAATCTTTAACTTCGCAATATAAAAATCGCAGCACGTAACACTTAGTACGTCACACGGTTAACTTTGAATATCTTTTTTACTACTCAGGTTTTGCAGATAGTTGGCGATATTCATCAATGAAAATGTGACCAAAAAGATCATCAGACCCGGAAAAAAACTGACCCACCAAGCGATATCCAAGACCTCTTTACCGTTACTAAGTATTGTCCCCCAACTCATCTGCGGTGCAACGATGCCTAGACCAAGATAACTCAACCCCGACTCAGCCAAGATGGCACCCCCTACCCCAAAGGTGAAACTAACAAAAAAGATCGGGGCTAATAGCGGCGCGTAATATTTTAAAAGTATCTTCACCTTACCAACCTTGGCAATGTTGAGTATCTTAATAAAAGGCTGTGAGGTGATGGCGAAGCTCTCAGAGCGGATCAATCTGGCGGTTGTCATCCACCCCGTTACGGAGATGATGAGTATAAGTACCCAGACAGAGGCGTTGATGTAACTCACTAAAGCAAGAAGTAAAAAGAAGGTCGGAAAGGTTAGAAAAAGATCGACCATG
>JBATWM010000024.1:0-10239 GCA_049672605.1 Sulfurimonadaceae bacterium | reverse complement strand
TGACGTTAAAGAGCTAAAGTTCAATGCAGGGTGGCACTTAAAGAGTTGAAACTCTATGCAGGACGGAACTAAATTACGTATCGTAAAATGCCACATCGTAAAAAGCCAACTGCTTGGCTTTTATAGGGTTGGAAACAGAGTTGTTATGCGTAGCATCAACGCCGTAGACCTTCTGAGCGTAGCGAATTAGCTGTTTTTAAAGTCATATCAACTGGAACTGTGGCACCCGATAGCCATCGGGCTCGAAGACGATTCGAGAGCTTTTTTGCGTACTTTTTTTGCGGCGTATAAGAACCAGCAGTTCAATGCAGGGAGCCACTAAATGCCGAGTCGTTAAAAAGTATGAGAGAGGGCGATAAAAGTCAATTTAGATGTATATACATTCCAGCGTAAAACATTAAAACATGCAACAATTTGATTTTAAAAGAAGTTAGGAAAGATAATAGGAATGTAAATTCCGAACAAGTCCGGAATGATGAAAAAATGAAAGAAAAAGCAGAAAGTCTATTCTGCGTAAGCACCCATGCTAGTCAAACGGTTATAACGCTGATCCATGCGATCATCAGAGCTAAGTGTACCAAGCTCATTAACACACTTCAAGAAGTAATCACCGATAGCATCAGCAGCACCCTCTTTGTTACGATGGGCACCAATAAGCGGCTCATCAATAACATCATCAATAAGGTCTAGACCTTTAAGGTCTGAACTCGTTATCTTAAGTGCTTTAGTCGCTGCTTCGACTTTAGAAGGATCGTTCCAAAGAATAGCGGAACACCCTTCAGGAGAGATAACAGAAAATACTGAGTAACGCATCATTGCTAGCTTGTCAGCGACACCGATAGCCAATGCACCACCAGAACCACCTTCGCCAATTACAACAGAGACTGTAATGGTATTAAGTTGCGCAAGTTCAAGAAGGTTACGTGCGATCGCCTCTGACTGGTTACGCTCTTCTGCACCAAGACCTGGGTAAGCACCCGGAGTGTCGATAAGCATCAGTAGTGGAAGGTTGAACTTCTCAGCTAGCTTAGCAACACGAAGGGCTTTACGGTAACCTTCAGGGTTTGGCATACCAAAGTTACGTTTGAGCTTGTTTTTAGTCCCGCGACCTTTTTGCTCACCGATTACAACACTGCGTTGACCACCGATATAACCCATGTAACAGACTATCGCTGCATCATCAGCATAGTGACGATCACCATGAAGTTCCAGTTTATCTGTCATCAAAAGATTGATATAGTCAAGAGCGTAAGGACGGTCAGCATGACGAGCAAGCTGAAGTTCTTGGTATGGAGAGAGGTTTTTGTAGGTCTTAGCTACCTCTTTTTCAAGATCAGCCTGAAGGATCTCTGCAGCATGTTTGTCATGACGAACTTCTGCTGCAATAATATCTTCTTGGATCTGTTTGATCTTCTGTTCAAAATCGAGGTATGTAGCCAAAACTAAAGTCCTTGCTTATATCTTTTTGAAAATGACAACACCGTTAGTGCCGCCAAAACCAAAAGAGTTACTCATAACACAGCTAAGCTCTGCTTTACGTGCCGCATTTGGAACAATGTCAAGATCACAGTTTTCATCTGGTGTCTCATAGTTGATTGTTGGAGGAACAATGCCATCACGCATTGCCATGATAGAAACAACTGCTTCGATACCGCCTGCCGCACCAAGGCAGTGGCCTGTTTGACCTTTAGTCGAAGAGACAGGAGGGCAGTTCTCTTTACCACCAAACAGCTCTTTAAGTGCTGCTGTCTCATTTTTATCGTTAACAGGTGTCGATGTACCGTGTGCATTAACATAATCAATTTTAGGTTCGCCTGCCATCTTATACGCCGCTTTCATTGCACGAAGCGGGCCATCAAGACTTGGTGTTGTAATGTGCTTAGCGTCACCACTCTCACCATAACCTACTAATTCAGCATAGATGTTTGCACCACGTGCCACAGCTGCTTCATACTCTTCAAGTACAAGTGCACCTGCACCCTCACCCATTACAAAACCGTTACGGTTTGCATCAAATGGACGAGACGCTTTTTGAGCCTCATCATTATTAGTCGAAAGTGCTTTCATCGAAGCAAAACCACCGATACCTACACCTGTAATAGCTGACTCAGCGGCAACCACCAACATACGCTCAGCGCCATTACATATAATCGTCTTAGCCGCTTCAGATATAGCATGTGTACCTGCAGCACAAGCTGTTACTGCTGAAAGGTTCGGCCCTTTTAGATTGTGCTCAATAGTGACAAAACCGCCGAGCATGTTCACTAGGGCACCAGGAATAAAAAATGGAGAGATACGACGTGGACCGCGTTCGTTTAAAATTATTGAATTCTTCTCTATAGAGGGAAGACCACCTATCCCAGACGCTGCGGCAATACCAAAACGTTCCATATCAATACCATCACTAAAGTTGGCATCTGCCATCGCTTCTTTTGCCGCTTTTAGACCAAGATGAATAAAACGGTCCGCTTTTTTGACCTCTTTAGGTTCCATTACTGTTGATGGATCAAAATCTTTTACTTCTCCAGCGATCTTCACAGAGTAGTCAGATGGGTCAAAAAGTGTAATTGTATCAATCCCACAAACACCGTCACAAATTGCTTTAAAAGCGCTCTCTTTATCATTTCCAACAGCATTGATCATACCAATACCCGTTACTACAATTCTTCTCACATCGATCTCCTAAAATGATAAATGTTCTTAAATATTAGCTTCTTAAAGCTCCCATTTCAAAACACGGAAAAAGGCCGAAGCCTTTAAATTACGCTTTGTTCTCTACGTAGCTAAGAACGTCTTGAACTGTTTGGATCTTCTCTGCTTCATCATCAGGGATTTCAATATCAAACTTCTCTTCAAGAGCCATTACTAATTCAACAACGTCAAGGCTGTCAGCACCTAGATCTTCAACGAATTTTGATTCTTCTTTAACCTCATCTGGGTTTACGCTTAGTTGCTCAACAACTACCTCTTTGATATCATCGATAAGTGCCATAACAGCTCCTGTTCATTAAAAAATTTGGGAAAGTATAGCACAATAAGCTTAAGTAATGAGTGAATTCATAGCTATTTTAACCGTCAGATACCATGTGTAACAGAACATTTTGAATGAGAAATAAATTAGTGAGTTATTTGATTGTTGTTGGTTAGTTTTACTTGGATTAGTGATAGATGACGAAGTTCAACTTAAATCTAAATCAACCAGTAGAAGCTTTAGATTTAGTGTAGATTGTGCAAAACGTTTAGCCGACAGCGTACAACAAGTACGCCGAGAGCTAAACTTTTGTGCAAGATGCGCTGAAGCTAAAGCTACTACGCCATGTTCATTCCGCCGTTTACCTTAAGCGTTTCACCGGTGATGTATGAAGCATGATCAGAAAGCAAAAACGCAGTTGCCTCAGCAACCTCTTTAGCATGACCGAAACGTCCCATAGGGATCTTAGCTGTAAATGCATCTTTGATCTCATCACTAAGTTCATCCGTCATATCAGTAGCAATAAATCCCGGAGTGATCGTATTATAACGAATACCGCTTGTCGCCGCTTCAATTGCAAATGATTTTGTCATTGCAATAACACCGCCTTTAGAAGCAGCGTAGTTTGTCTGACCGGCGTTACCTGTCTCACCAACAATAGAGGCAATGTTGACAACAGCACCAAACTTCTTTTTACGCATTACTTTCATCGACTCACGACAACCGACAAATGCTGACGTCAGGTTGGCATTGATAACTGACATAAAATCATCTGTCTTCATACGAAGTGCCAGTTTGTCGTTAGTAATACCTGCATTGTTAACAAGGTAAGAGAACTCACCGTCAGTAGCAACGATCGTTTTGATACCGTCAACAAATGCCGCTTCATCACTTACATCAAAGCCAATTACCTCAGCTTCGCCGCCATTAGCAACGATCTCAGCCTTTACCGCTTCTGCCGCATCAGCACCACTCCGGTAGTGAACCCATACTTTTAAACCGAATGCAGCTAGTACTTTAGCGATCTCAGCACCAATTCCACGACTTGAACCTGTAACTAAAACATTTTTTCCGGTAAATTTCATTTGCTTCCTTTATTTAGAGCTTATATTATAATTGAGCATTATAGACAAAAAGTGCTAACACTATATCAGCGCGTGGTCCATCTCTGCCGGTTTATCAACATCCATCAATTGCAAGACCGTTGGTGCGATGTTGTTTAGCGCACCGGACTCGACTTTATCAACACCATCAGCGACGACAAAACACCACACTTTTCCAACTGTATGGTTGGTCAGGACATTGCCTGCATCATCACGCATCTCTTCACAGTTTCCATGATCAGAGGTCAAGACAAGTGCATAATCGTTCTCTTTTGCTTTGTCTAAAATACGCCCTAACTCATGATCAACTGTCTCAACCGCTTTAGTTGCTGCCTCGATATTACCTGTATGGCCAACCATATCGCCATTGGCAAAGTTAACAACGATAAAGTCGTACGATTCATCCATGGCATTAAGCACTGCATCACCCACTGCTGGTGCGCTCATCTCAGGCTGCATGTCGTAGGTTCTTACATTTGGACTCGGGATCAGTACACGTGACTCATTCAAGTAAGGCTCATCAACACCCCCGTTGAAAAAGAAGGTAACATGCGCATATTTCTCTGTCTCAGCTGTGTGAAGCTGGCGAAGTCCTGCATTTGAGATCACCTCAGCCAGTGTGTTTTTCGGTGTATCTTTTTTGAAAAGTACCGGGTAAGTAAATCTTTTATCATACTCGGTGATCGTCGCAAGATTGACTTTGACCTCTTTACGTTTAAAGTGTTCAAACTCATCGGCACCCAAGGTTGTTACCAACTCACGCATACGGTCACTTCTAAAGTTAAACGTCAATACCGCGTCACCATCATTGATACCCGGGTAACCGTCAAAAGCGGTTGGAACGATAAATTCATCCAACTCCTCTTTTGCATACGAGTTCTCAATGTAATCACTTGGCGTGTTGTCTGTTGTCGGGCTTGCACTGACAATAGCATCATAAGCCTTTTGGACACGTTCCCAACGGTTATCTCTATCCATACCGTAAAAGCGTCCGCCGATTGTCGCGATTTTGATCTTGTCATGCAAGTGTGCTGCTAACTGATACAGGTAAAGCTTTGCGGAGCTAGGTGAAACATCACGACCGTCAGTCAGGAGATGCAACCAAACCGTTTTACCAGCTTTTGCTGCTATTTCAGCCAGACCGATAAGGTGTTCGATATGCGAATGCACACCCCCGTCACTCATCAGGCCAACAAGATGCAATGTCTTTGACGTACCAAAAAGTTCAGTCAATACAGGATTACGCGCAAGACTCTGCTCTTGAATCGCTAATGAGATCTTGACAAGATCTTGATAGAGCACACGCCCAGAACCAATAGACATGTGGCCCACTTCGGAGTTACCCATCTGCCCTTCAGGAAGACCAACACTGAGACCAAAGGTATCGATCAATGAATGGGGTGCCTCTTTAAATAGTTTGTCGTAGGTCGGTTTTGTTGCCTTATAAAAAGCATTTGCTTCTGTCTTGGCACAATAACCAATACCATCAGTAATAACCAGTATCGCTTTTTTAGCCAAAGCTGATCCTTTAAAGGTAAAATGTGCGCTGATTATATTAAAATATCGCTTTTACATTGATTATTATTTTACTTATATACGGATTGCAATGCTTTATTGGTTTTATGAAACTTTCGACATCAACCTCTTTCAATACATCACCGTGCGGGCAGGTTTTGCCTTTTTTATCGCACTCATGCTCACCATGTTTTTAATGCCGCGTTTTATCCGTTGGGCGCAAAAAACATCAAGTGTACAGCCCATCAATGACTGGGCTCCCGACGCACACCAAGCTAAAGCGAAAACCCCGACAATGGGTGGTATTGTCTTTATTATAGCCACCATCATCGCCTCATTGATGAGCATTAAGATCTTTGACACCTATGCCATCGGCGGTCTGATGACGTTGCTCTTTTTCTCATTGATCGGTTTCCAAGACGATTGGTCGAAGATCAAACAAAATGCCAACTTGGCCGGGCTCACTGCACGTATGAAGCTGCTGCTTCAGTTCCTTGCAGCCGGAGCAATCGCTTTTTTTCTCTGTTACTTCTCCGATATCAATACTGATCTCTACGTACCCTTTAACAAAACACCGCTTGTAGACATGGGCTATTGGGCAGTCATCTTTTGGGCTTTTATTATGGTGGGTACTTCTAATGCCGTCAACCTGACCGATGGACTTGATGGTCTGGCAACAGTGCCATCTATCTTTGCACTGCTAACACTCTCTGTTTTAGTCTATATCACTGGGAATGCGATCATCAGTGACTACCTGCTGCTTCCTAACTTTCCAGTCGGTGAAGTGGCTATTATTGCCAGTGCACTTGTTGGCTCTTTAGTCGGATTTTTATGGTTTAACTGCCACCCTGCTGCCGTCTTTATGGGCGACAGCGGTTCACTGACACTCGGAGCTTTCATCGGTTATATGGGGATCATCTCTAAAAGTGAGTTTTTACTTATCTTGATCGGCTTTATCTTTGTGATAGAGACCATTTCTGTCATCTTGCAGGTTGGAAGTTATAAACTTCGTAAAAAACGTGTCTTTTTAATGGCACCGATCCACCACCACTTTGAGATGAAACAGTGGGCAGAGAACAAGATCATTGTCCGTTTTTGGATCATCGCCATGCTCTCTAATCTGCTTGCTTTGATCACCCTGAAAATTCGTTAAGATGGATGGCGCAGTGAAGAAGATAAACCTTACACTCTTTGGATACGGCATCACAACAAAGGCCATCGCCAAACATCATGGGCCAGCCAACTTCTTTGATGACAAAGTCACTAAGCCCTTCAGAGATGAAAACAACAACAGACTCCAACCAAGCCATGAGTTTGACCCTAAGTACTCCTCTATAGAGATCCCTTCACCGGGTATGCCGCCAAAACACGCACTCATCCAACGAGCGCAAAACCTCATCAGTGAGTACGATCTTTTTTTAGGCAGTTCATCACCGCTGAGGGTAGAGAAACTGCCTTTTAACATCTGGATCAGCGGTACCAACGGGAAAACAACGACCACACAGATGCTGCAGCATCTTCTTGCTTCAAAGGGCTCTCAAGCGGGCGGGAACATCGGAACACCTTTAGCAGACTTGGATGCAGATGCTCCTATTTGGATACTCGAAACCAGCTCATTTACACTGCACTATACCAACGAAGCAAAACCCAACATCTATCTTCTTCTACCTATCGCCCCCGATCACCTCTCTTGGCACGGCAGTTACGAAGAGTATTACAAAGCGAAGCTCAAACCTCTTGCCAGTATGAAAGAGGGAGAGGTAGCCATTGTTCCCAAAGCGTTTGAAGACGTTGAGACAGATGCCTTTTTGATCACCTATGAAAATGACCAAGACCTGGCAGCATACTTTGGGATAGAGACGGAGAAGGTCAAATTCAAAGGTGCCTTTTTACTTGATGCCATCATTGCTATGGGCGTTGAGAAAGTCCTTTATGACACCATTGACTATGAGAAGATAAATACCTTCATACTTGATCCTCACCGTCAAGAAGAGCTTCACGACCAACATGGCCGCCTCTGGGTGAATGACACCAAGGCCACCAATATCGACGCTACTCTGGCAGCATTAGAGCGCTATAAAGAGCAGCACATCCATCTGATCCTTGGCGGCGATGATAAAGGGGTTGACCTTCACCCGCTTTTCGATGCACTGGTAAACTACGATGTAGAGATCTACACACTTGGAACAAACGAAGAACGCCTCAATCTTCTTGCGCAAGAGTACAAGATCAAATTTACACCTAGTTCTACCATTGAAAAAGCAGTCAAAGATATTGCTAAAAATCATGATATAAAGAGTGTCGCCCTACTCTCACCGGCGGCCTCTAGTCTTGACCAATTTCCATCTTATGCCGTTCGCGGTGAACGATTTAAAGAAGCGGTATCAAAACTAAGCTAGCCTTCAAGGTAGCGTCGATATAATTCTGCCTCTTAATAAAATAGATATGGCTCATTAGCTCAGTCGGTAGAGCAAATGACTGAAAATCATTGTGTCCTTGGTTCGATTCCGAGATGAGCCACCACGTCTTTTTATTAAGTTTTTATTCCCTTTGTGGCTTATTAGCTCAGTCGGTAGAGCAAATGACTGAAAATCATTGTGTCCTTGGTTCGATTCCGAGATAAGCCACCACTTTCAAAACACTTTTCCCTTTACTCTTTATTGTCAACTAACTTATGTACAAAAGCTCACTTCGTCAGTTTCCGCCGAGATTAAAGAAAAAATTGCTTTGAAAGTTTCTTTTATGACTCTATTCAATATGTTTGTTTTATCCACTGGAAATGTGTATTAAGTACCTTTTCTCAACGCGGCATACCATTACCATTACGGTCATGTACAAAGACAAAACCTTTTTTTATCTTCACGATATAACTACCAGTTACGAACTTTTTGATGACATCCTACGCACTCATGTAAGATATGTGTATAAGTAGCCGAGATCTTGCTATAAGACTTTGTTCCACTTCCAATCTGTTCATCTAAGCTATCTGCATAGTTACGAATCTTTTCTCCTGTTCGTTTTGCATATGTTTTTGCAAACTCTGGATTATCCGGCATATGTTTCATTAGAGCCTTACCATGACTTTGAAGAAGTTTATCATCATTGATTCTTAGCATCTTTGAGCCCTTATTCATCTCATCAATATTGTTATACAAAATTCCATGCTGAATAAGCTCCATTGCAGATACAAAAGATTTCATTACTTTTTTAAGTTCTTCGCCTTCTTTATCTTGAGCAGATATACTCAATGAAAGAACTAGCATTAATATTACAAATTTCATACTTTCTCCTCATATGGTAAATTTTAGTACACTTCACATAATTCTGACTTTATTAAAAAACTTGCTTTGAAAGTCCTTCTCTAGCTTAAAAATTCACTTTGTTCATTTATTTATGTGACAAAGTCGCAGACATTCATTTTTATAATCGCTATAGCTTCTGTATTAATCACAAAGGAAATAAGATGAATATTAATCTTGGAAAGTTAGACATAGTAGCTCGATCTATAGTTGGTATAGGCAGTATCGTGATAGGTGTATATATGGCATTTGCTCAGGGTAATGTTTATGGGTTAGCACTTGGTTTTGTTGGAGGCGTTCTAACGATAACAGGATTGATGAAATGGTGTCCGATGTATGCGATTTTTAGCTTAAGAAGTTGCCCACTAGCCGCTACTGAGAGAAGATAGAAGAAGTCTTCCCCTGTAAAGGCTTAGGAAAGTTCTACAGCCTTTTTGTATGCTCGCTCAACAGCATCAATACAAGCAGCTCTTACATTACCATCTTCCAATGCACCATACCCTGCAGCTGTTGTTCCACCAGGGCTCATAACACCATCTTTGAGTAGTGCTGGGTGTATCTCTTGGATGAGCTCGCCAAAGCCGCCAAACAGTCCACGCATAATGGCCATGGCATCATCACGTTTCAAACCTTGTTTAACAGCACCATCAGCTAAGGCTTCTGCCATCAACGCTAAGTATGCTGGACCAGAGCCGGCGAGTGCCGTTGCAATATCGATCTCTTTTTCAGATGCCAACCACCTGACTGGGCCAATAGCACTGAAAAGTGTCTCTGCCTCTTCTTGGTAAGCAGTGTCACCTGTTAATGTTGTCATTGATCTTTTTACTGTTGCAGCAAGGTTTGGCATAGCACGAACAACCGCTTTTGTTTTGATGTTTAACGAGAGTGTTTCCAATGTTGTTCCCGCCAAAACAGAATAAAGAACTTTAGCTTCACCCTTAAGCTGTTGACCTACCTCTTGAACATTATAGGGTTTGACACACAAGACAACAGTTTTTCCAGTTATATCAAAACCATTTAGTGCTGACTTCTCAATCTTACAACCTAAGGCTTCTTCGAAGTTATCTAGTTTAGCCATGTTACGACCAACCACTTCAATGGTATAACTATCTTTCAAACCTTGTGCAATTGAGAGCGCCATATTGCCGCTACCGATAAATGTAAGTGTTGTTTTCATGCTAGCTCTTTGTTTTTAGGGTATTTTATCATATTGTGGGAAATTGCTGAATGGTGAATGGTGAATGGTGAATGGTGAATGGTGAATGGTGAATGGTGAATGGTGAATGGTGAATGGTGAATGGTGAATCAATTATGAAAGATGGCGAAGCTCATCTAAAACCAAACCTAACTT
>JBATWM010000023.1:0-15780 GCA_049672605.1 Sulfurimonadaceae bacterium | reverse complement strand
CACTGCGCATCGCAACACAGTTAGTTATGAAAGGCGAACTGGGGGCCACTAAGATCAGAGATGAGATGCTTGGGATCTTAGAACCATTAGAGGTTGAGTACGTGACCATTGTCAGCCGCTCGTTTGAACCTATTGACAATGTCGAAATCGGCAATACTATTATTTTGGTCGAAGCTCTCAGCGGAAAAACAAGACTGCTTGACAATATTTGGATTTAAACATATTTAAAATTTTATGATGAACCTTACCCCGTCATCCATGTTTTCTACTAAAATCTCTGCGGCAAACTTTTGTGCGATTTTCTGAGACATATAGAGCCCCATACCGCTTCCGCCGACCTTCTTTTTGGTGCTGACATTTTGCTTGAAAAGTGAGCTTGAGATGAGGGGGTTGATACCGCCGGCATTGTCGGTTATGGTGATACTTTTGTCGTTAAAACCGATGGTGATTTTTCTGCTCTTTATGTTCTTCTCGTTGAAGACGTCTTTAGCATTGTTGATGATGTTGATGAGAACATGTTTTAGCTCATTCTCAACGGCAGTAATCGTAAAACTATCCTGTGTGGAGACCCGAACAGTGATCTGGTGTTGAAGTAGCTCATCTCTTAGGAGTTCTAAACACCCTTTAACCATCTCCTGCGCATCGAATGCTTCAAGTGTTTTGTCGGTTGATAGGAAACTTCGGAATTCTGTTAATGTCTCCAACATATAATGAACCTGAGAAGAACATTTGCTACGTAATGTCTCAATATATGCTTTATCCACCCTCTCATCGTCAAAATCATAGCTGAGCTTCTGAACACGCATATTAATAAGGTTAAGCGGTTGTGTCCATTGGTGGGCGATGGCATCGATCATCTCGCCCATAGCGGCAGACTTGGACTGGGCGATAAGCAGCTTTTCCTGTTCTTGGATCTGTGCAACACCCTCATCAACACGTTCGTGTAGATGGTTGAGCAGGTCGTGCATCTTCAGGTGTGTTTTTACACGGGCAAGAAGTTCACGAGGTTTGAAGGGCTTGGTCACATAGTCGACAGCACCCAGCTTGTAACCTTTTTCGATACTCTCTTCGTCGCCCTTGGCTGTGATAAACAGTAGTGGGACCTCTTGCATGTCGGCACTGTTTTTGATGATCTCACAAAGCTCAAACCCATCCATCCCCGGCATCATGATGTCAAGTAAGATCAGATCGACATGTGTACGCTTTAAGATCTCCAGGGCATTGGCGGCGTCAAGGGAGACAACCACATTGTAGTCGCTCAATAGATCGACTAAAACATCGATATTTGTCTCAGTATCATCAACGGCTAAAATGGTCTGTTTAGGCATCTTCTAACATCCTTGCAGCTTCTTGGAACTGATATTTTGCGACCAAAAGTGTGACCTTTTCAAATAGCTTTGTGCCTTCAGGGCTTAGTGCTCTCTTTTCCAAGTCAGCAATGAGCGGTTTTATGTTTTGCGGCATCTGTGTTCTGATCTCAGTCAAAAGTTTAGTAAAGAGCACCTCTTCTTCTTGAGGGGTAATCGACTCTTTATTAGAGATCTCTTGGTCGGCAGGAAGAAGCTCATCTTGAATCTTCTCTAACAAAGTATGGAGGGTGTTAGTGATCCGGTCAGTGGAACCATGCAAGGCATTTTTTTCAAAGGCACCTAACTGGGCGAAAAGCTGCTGGGCACCGATGGTTCCCGCTGTCCCTTTAAAGGTGTGAATATATCGCTTTTTCTCCTCGTTATTTAGAGTACTGTACTCTCTTTCAAAGTCTTGATACATCTCTATAAAACCGTTTAGAAGCTTTTGATAAAGTGCCGTGTTCCCATTGAGGTTGATGAGAGCAGAGTGTGTGTCGAGCAGTGGTGTGTTGGGGACGGAAGCAACATTGGTGTTGTGTTCCCCGTTCTTTAAGAAGTTTAGTATAGTACTGTAGAACTGTTCAATGATGATAGGTTTGTTGATATGCGCGTTCATACCACTCTCTTTACTCCTGATGACATCTTCATCCAAGGCACCGGCGGTCAGGGCAATGATAGGGGTCTCCTGGTCGAATAGACGGATCTTTTTGGTAGCAGTGAAACCATCCATAACCGGCATTTGCAGGTCCATCAAAATAAGTTTATATCTACCCGGTGCGGCTTGATGTTTTTTTAGAGCTTCTGCACCATCAAAAGCGTCCTCAATTTGAATGTTAGTTTCCTCCAAGAGGGAGTGGACGATCTCTCGGTTCATAGGCTGATCTTCCACCAACAAAATGGAATATTCCTCTTTTAAGCCGTTCAACTCTCTTTTAAGAAATAGAGGGTCGTTGTTAAGATCGTAACTGAGTTCACTGTTTTCAGACGCTTCGAGCGCAACCTCAAAGACAAAGGAGCTGCCTTCTCCTTGGACACTTTCGATCCAGATTCGCCCTTGCATCATCTCAACAAGCTCTTTACAGATGGCCAAGCCTAAGCCGGTACCGCCAAACTCACGAGTAGTAGACTCGTCGGCTTGCGTGAATGAGTTAAAGAGTTTGTCTATCTGTTCTTGACTCAGGCCGATACCGGTGTCTTTGACCTCAAAACGGTAGATACTCTCTTTTTGCGAGACGACTACCTCGACACTGCCGTGACGGGTAAACTTAATGGCATTGCTGACGAGGTTGGTCAAGACCTGTGTCAAACGCAAGAGGTCGGCGTGCACTGTCTTTGCTTTAACACGTTCCAAAGAGAGCGTGAGGGAAAGCCCCTTCTCTTTGGCCTTAAACTCCTGCATAGCGTAGATGTTCGAGAGCATGTCGGCGATGTTCATCGGGGCATTGACGATAGCGAGTTTGCCTGCTTCGATCTTGGAAAAATCCAGGATGTCATTGATGATACCAAGCAGAGAGTTGGCAGCAAGATCGATCTTCTGGATATAGCTTGACTGTTTTGGGTTGAGGTCTGTCTGCTGGGCCAGATAGGTCATGCCGATGATGCCGTTCATAGGCGTGCGGATCTCATGGGACATGTTGGCTAAAAAGAGACTCTTAGAGGCGGTTGCTTTTTCAGCTTTATGTTTTGACTCTTCTAACATGGCCTGTGTCTCTTTTAGATCTTTAAGCGTTAACTCCAGGGCAATGTAGCCTTTCTTTACCTTACGAGAAAAGGTATTAAAGGTGTCTACAAACTGCCCGATTTCGTCATCGTTGGTCTTGGTAAGTATGTTTGAAAAGTCAGGTCTGTCCTGCGAAAGTGCCGAGAGTGAGCGGATGACATCATGAAGCATTCGACGCAGCGGCAAGGCGATCAGCAGGGTAATGAGAAGCATAAGAGCCAGCATGATAAATGCTAAGACTGCACTAGTGTAGAGTATGTTGTCAAAATGGCCATTGGTATCATCGAGCACAGAGTCAAAGGCCAACTCCATCGCCTCATTGAAGCGGGTCAATTCATCGCTTGTACGCTCTTTATTGTCGTTAAATGAGCTTATTAACGCCTCCATATCATCACTATCGATATCCTCAGCGTTGATCAAATGTCGAGAGAGTCTGTCGGCGGTTTGGTAATAGGCAATGAAATGCTCTTGCATCAAGCTTATAGAGAGCGGTTGATCGACCATCTGTTTGAGCGCTTCAAAATTATGCAGGAGCTCTTTTTTTGCTGTTACAGTGTTGTCAAGCCAGAGCATCTCTCCTGAAGAGACCGCATCTTTCATACTTTTGTGGATAGTGTTAAAGAGGTCGAGGTTACGTTTAGCCAGTGTTATACGTGGCAGATAGTACTCTTTGATGTCCACCAGTTTTTGTTGTGAATGGACATTTTGTATATAACTGTAGATCAAGAAGCCGCTGAAGAGAAGTGCTGATATCGCAGGGATGATCAACATCTTTTGAAAGATACTCAAAGACTTAAACATCGACACGACCTTTCTAGTTTTTTAACGAGTAGATAACCTTCATCTCTTTATCAACCTGCTCTCGCGGAAGATAGGCGAGATAGTTCTCTTCACTGCGCATTTTTTCGCGCAGTTCTTCGATCTTTGCAACACGTTTTGGCGGTCGCCCTTTACCGGTAAAGATAAGCGTTGTCCAGTAGGCATGCAGTTGTGAAAGCGACTTGCCTGTTACTTCTTTGTAAAATGGCTCTTGGAACTTGCTGTTTTTCAACTCTATGAGTTTGATCTTTTTACCCTCTATCTGATTGCTCTTGGCCAAAAAGAGCCGTTTTACGGTCGCTTGGTCCAGGCTTGAGACGGCAAAGTTTTTTGAGACCACGACAACAAGCTCTTGAGCGGACAAGAGTGCCATTAAAAGATGCGTAATTAGAATAAAACGTATCATCTAGAACACCCAGTCCACAGCTATAGTGAAGAGATCTGCTTCCGGGGTTTTTACCGCAGATGGATTTTCACTGCTGTCAAAGGTCTGATAGTCGTATTGAAGTTTGATGTCGACATTGGTGATGACATCATATCTAAGACCGATGGCATGGTGCTGTTCAAGCGTGATTGCCTCAAGATTCGGCGGAGGCGGAGCACCCGGTGGCGGAGCCGGTCTGTCGGGGATGTCTAATGTTCTGCGAGAGTAAAGTACATAGGGTGTTAGAGGTTCAAAATGGTATGCCAACGATCCATAGGTGATGCCCGCGCTGGGTATGGCGTCTGTCTGCGTATAGGTGTAACCTGCATTAATGATCCAGTCCCATCTTTTGAGCTCTGTTTCGACACTGGCAATGTACATCGGGTTGTCACTGCTTGGCGTATTAGAGTCAATGATATCAAAATTATTGTAGCCGGCTGTGATGCGCAGCCACGACTCGTCGATATCTATTTGTGCAGCAGCAAGTACCAGGTAGTTGTCTGAAATGATATCGAGCTGATGGTTTGCAACACCGCCGCTGAGTTCAAACTCCAGGTTGACCTCACCGACAGCACTGTTATAAAAGAGGTCGACACCATCATACTCATCGAACCCGTTGACACCTGACGAAGGGATTTGAGCACGCGTCCATAGACGAGAGTAGCCGACGTATCGCAGTTCGATCCCTTTAAGAAAAGGGACCTTCATACGTCCTATCTTTCCAGAAAAATCGTGACCGAAATCATAACCGACATACGCCCATTCCAGCTGCGGTTTAAAGCTGTCACTTTCGGCATCTTTGGTGTAGACGCCTTGAACGGCCAAAGAGAGATCGTCTGTCGAGTCGATTTCGAGTTGCAGCCCAAAAACAGAGTGGTTAAAACTGACGTCCCCTTCTGTGAGGATCTCTCTGTCGCCGTTAGGAAGTGAAGTACCCAGACTTTCAGCGGTTGTCCCTGTAGCATCAACTGTGAGAAAACCCTGTAAACGTATGTTATCTGCTAATTCTACCGCAAGCAGTGAGGAGGAAAATAGTACAAAAAGTATAAGTGTTTTGAACATAAACGGGCTTCCTCCTCTCATTTGATTCCGAAGTATAAACTGACCTAACTGAAAGTACTATTGGCGAGTAGAAAATATGTCGACTCTCATGCAGATAAATTTTTATTATATCTTGTCATTAACCTTCGTTAAGTTTCATACGGCATACTTTTTTTAAATAACACAAGAGAGGTCAGCCTCTCTTGACATAAAGGGTATACCATGAGATCAACATTTCTACTTTCACTTATAGCGTTTACATTTATAGGATGCGGCAGTACAGAGACAACCGGTGCCATCACAGAAGATGGAACAACAGACACTACATGGGATGTAAATAATTCATATAACATTGTAGATACCGCGCAAACATTATGTTATGACTCGGCAACAGGATTGCAAAGTGCTTGTACAAACAGAGGATATGATGCAGACTATGACGGGAACCAGACGAGTTATACGGTAAGTCCAGAAGGCGGGATTGTTACAGATAATGTTACAGGCTTGATGTGGACTCAAAGTACAGATACAGACGGTGACGGTGTCACAACTGACATAGATGACAAAAAATCTCCCTCAGGCGCTGTAACGTATTGTAGTAACTTAACATTAGAAGGTTACGATGATTGGCGTTTACCGGATGTGAAGACACTCTATTCTCTAATCCTTTTTACCGGAGAAGATCCTAGCGGCTATACGGGGACAGACACTTCACTCTTAGAGACTTTTCTTGATGCAAGTTTTAGCAGGTCATTTGGTGATTTGGTAAATGGGGAGAGAATTATAGATGGGCAGTATGCAACAACATCACTCTATGTCTCTACAACGATGAATGGTGATGCCACAATGTTTGGTGTCAACTTTGTTGACGGGAGGATCAAGGGCTATCCGACGTCGAGTCAATTTTATGTGAACTGCGTACGAGGCAATGAAGATTATGGGCTAAATAACTATAGCGACAATGGTGATTCGACTATATCAGACACTGCTACCTCTCTAATGTGGGAGCAAAACAGCAGTAACTCAACAGATTGGGATGATGCTGTTGCCTCATGTGAAGCGTCAACTACCGGAAGTTGGACAGATTGGCGATTGCCTAATGTAAAAGAGCTCCATAGTCTGGTTGATTATTCGCGCTCACCTGACACTACAAACAGTGCAGCGATAGACCCCATCTTTAATGCCACCTCTTTTATAAATGAAGAGGGTGAAAATGATTGGGGATCATACTGGTCTTCTACAACCCATGTTAACAGCAATGGGTATGGCGACAGTGCCGCTTACGTCTCATTTGGACGGGCGCTAGGCTATATGAGTCCAAACATTTTAGATGTGCATGGTGCCGGTGCTCAACGAAGTGACGGTAAAGTCGCTTACAGTGTAGGCTCAAGTACAGAAATAGCATATGACGGTTCTCTCTTTTATTACAAAGGCCCTCAAGGCGATATCCAAAGATTAGACAATAAAGTAAGATGTGTCAGAGATAATGTGAACCATTGATGTTGAGAGGAAAAAGGACAACACAATAAACACGCTTATTAACTTTCGTTAAGTTTCATCATGCATACTCCTTAAATACAGAGATGGCTTTTACAGCGCTCTTATTTAAGGATGAAAAATGAAATTACCATTAAGCGCCATGAGCTTGGCACTTGTTTTATTAACAGGATGTAGCAATAGCAGTAGCAGTAATGATGTGTTAACAGGAAGTTTTATTGATTCTGCTATCAGCGGTGTTGCTTACAGCACCCCGACACAGTCAGGGATAACAGACATCAACGGCCTCTTTAATTACAAAGATGGTGAGACAGTGATTTTTTCTATCGGTGCGTTTGTCCTGGGCAGTGCACAAGGCAGTGACATTGTGACACCGTTTAGTCTTGTAGAGGGTGCTGAAGCGGTCAGCGGCAGCAGTGTTGAATCTGAAATTAGCGAAAGTACGGCTTACAACACGGTCATTAATATGACAGTACTTTTACAGACATTAGATTATGATGGAGACCCTGCAAACGGTATTCATATTACCAGTGAGGTCGCTGCACTTTTCAGCGGTACCGCACTTACCCTGGAACAAAAAAATTGGGATTTTTTAGCCAGCACTCCCTTCCGTACTATTTTGAATGCAGCCAACAACGCCTCTTTACTCAGCGATCATCGTCAAGCACGCAAGCAGTGGATGGCTATGCGACACCTTTATAGTACTTTAGGTGTATCAGGACCGGATGCACTCATTTCCGATTTATACGACTCTGATAATAATGAGAGCACCGCTAATGCAAAGAGTACATATACCTATGATACAGAAGGTCAGCTCTTGAGCTATGAATCTGACAGTGATAACAATGGGTCAGCAGACAGTATGATGACTTCGACCTTTGATGATTATGGCAACTTACTCGTTTCAGAAACTGACAGTGATGCTAATGTTAGTACACCAAATAGAATTTGGACCTATACCTATGACGCCAATGGTTATCAAACAAGTAACGAATATGACAATGATGGTGATGGTATAGCTAACAATAAAACGATATACGCTTTCGATGACTATGGTTATCAAACCCTTTACGACTCCGACTCCGATGGTGATGGCGTGTCAAATTTCATCAGGACCTACACTTATGATGCCAACCATAACCAAACACGATACGAGAATGACAGTGACGGTGACGGAGCAGCTAATCAGATCCAAACATATACGTATGATGCCAATAACAATAGGATTGGGTACACGAATGATAGTGACGGAGACGGTAATATTGATAGTAATAGTACCTATAGTTATGACGCCAATAATAATCAGATAAAGGTAAGTCATGATGATGACGTAGACGGTGATTTAGATAGAATTCATACCTATACATATGACGCTAACAGCAACAAAACGCGCTATGACTATGATGCTGATGCAAATGGGGAAGCAGATGAGATCCGTACCTATACCTATGATGCCAACAACAAGATGACAAGCGAAGAGAGAGATACCGATACGGACGGCACAGCAGATCAGACGTATACCTATACCTATGATGGTAATAGCAATATGATCCTGAGTGAATCTGACACCGATGGTGATGGAATAGCGAACAAAATAGTGACTTGGACCTACGATGTCAACAACAATAAAACGAGTCATGAACAAGATACCGATGGCGATGGTACCGCTGATAGAATTTATACATACACGTATGACGCCAATAGTAATAGGACACGCTATGAATATGACAGTGACGGCGATGGTACTGCTGAAAGAATTTACATTTATGCTTATGATGCCAATAGTAATCTAACCTATTATTCATATGACAGTGATGGTGACGGAACAGCCGATAGCATTGGCATCTACACGTATGATGCCAATGGCAACAGGACAAGTTATGAATACGACAGTGACGGGGATGGCACTGTTAATCGAATCTATACCTATACCTATGATAATAATGGCGGATGGTATAGCGTTTTTAATCAATTAGAAATGTAGCGAGTGTTTTTCCATAGGTCTCCCGTTCCAGAGAGTTCTAATTAATCGTACTGGAAGTGTCCTGGACTAAATTTCTATGTAATTTGATATACTTGAGCCATAACGTTCCCAAGGTAGGATGATGCAGACGATTTTAGTGGTAGATGACAACCCTCTCAACCTTGATGTTTTAGTGGATTTGCTCAGTGGTTATGAGTTGTTGGTCAGTCTTAATGCACAAAATGCCTTAGCGCTTTTGCAAGAGAACAGTGTTGACCTTATTTTACTCGACATTATGATGCCGGACATGGACGGTATTGAGATGGCCAAAGCCCTAAAAAACAACCCCCAAACAGCCTCTATCCCTTTGCTCTTTATTACCGCCAAGCAAGATGATGAAAGTATTGAAGAGGGTTTTAATACGGGGGCAGTCGACTACATCACCAAACCCTTTAGACCGCGTGAGCTGATCGCCCGTGTCAAAACACACTTGCACCTCTCCAGCGTCATTAAAAAGTTGGAGTTTTCCGCTAAACATGACTACCTGAGCGGGGCGTACAACCGTCGCAGTTTTTTTCACTATGCCAGAGAACGTTTTAATGATGCCTCGATTGACAAGCTCTATGCCGTGATGATCGATATTGATAAGTTCAAGTCCGTCAATGACACCTATGGGCATGGTGTCGGTGATCTTGTCATTAAGGCTTTAAGTGACACTATTCATGCCCATATGGACAAAGAGATGCTCTGTGCCCGCATGGGCGGTGAAGAGTTCGCGATACTGATGAGCTATGATGATGAGAATGTGGTGCTGAATTGGGTAGAGTCGCTTCGCATGACTATTGAGCAGCTGGAAGTTTTTGCAGAAGAGAACACTGTTCATTTTAGCGTCAGTTGCGGGGTCGCTTGTCATGGCGCAGAACACAAGAGTATAGATGCCCTCCTAGACCAGGCGGACAAGTCGCTCTACATCGCAAAAGAGACAGGCCGTAATAAAGTCATCTTCAGGGTGTAAGTGTGTACGCATTTTTAAAAGATCACATCGAGTGCAATCGTCAGACTGCTTGAACTTGGTATGTCGGCTTCGTTACTGTAGCTGTATATAGCATACTCGTACTCAACCTTCAGATCCATCTGCTTCATAAAATCATAACGCATACCCACCGCATATCGGTCACTCTCCTCTTTTTGAATGGGTTGTGAAAAGTTCAGCGGCGGCGGTGTCTGTGCTGCAACGAGACGTTTGTTGGTGTAGAGAAGATAGGGGGTGAGATCATCAAATGCATAGGCCAATGAGGCATAAAGGATCCTGTCGTTGGGGATCATCTCTGTTTGCGAATAGGTATAACCCATGTTCATAATGGTCGCACTGAGTTTGACCTCGCTCTCGATACTGGCAAAAAACATCTTTGAATTTTCTTCTATCAACCTTGCTCCATTGGGGTCATAAAAGTCAAAGATAACTTCACCCAAAGTCGTTCGTACCCAACTCTGCTCATAATTCATCTCCAATCCAAGTAGTCCATAATACTTATCGTCTATGGCGCTGTTCTCATTGACTGTCTGTCCTAAAGAGAGTTCTGCTTCAAACTCAAAACCGTTTAGATAGTGGTGATGCAAGAGGTCAACCCCTCTGTACGATTCAAAACCGTTGACCCCGCTATTTGGTACCTTTGGACTACTCCAAAGATAGGCGTACCCTACGTTTTTAAGCTCCAGCCCTTTTAAAAATGGAATTTTCATCTCACCCGCTTTGAGAAGAAGGTCATGACCGAAATCATAGGAGATGTACAGCAGTTCTAACGAGGGTTGGAGGTTATAGTCCACCTCTTGGGTCTTGTGGTTGGACAAAACCCCTTGCGCCACAAAGGTAAGATCATCACTCAGGTCGGCTTCTAATTGGACGGTGAAGACAGAATTATTGAAGCTTGTCTCTCCTTCGTTGATGAGCTCTCTACCGTCGGGCAGAGGGTTGGCAACATTGCCGTTTATTGCCGTTTTCGCATTCAGTGTGACACTGCTGATCAGACGTAACTGTTCACTCAGCTCAATAGCAAAGAGACAAAGAGGCAATAATAAAAGGAGAAGATAGCGTTTCATATCTACATACTATCAGGCGAAAATAACGAAAGTTAACCATATAACTATGTATAATACTTCAAAAGGCAACAGCATAATAAGGGGTATAGATGGCTAAGATCTTGATGATAGAAGATGACATAGAGTTTGCAGAGCTGTTAAGTGATTTTCTTGCACGTTATAACATCGAGGTAACGAACCATGATGATCCCTATTTGGGTCTGAGTGCCGGTATCTCCCAGTATGACCTTGTGATCTTAGACCTCTCCTTACCGGGCATGGATGGACTTGAAGTCTGTAAAAAAATCGTGCAATACCATGACACCCCTATCATCATCTCTTCTGCCCGTCATGACATAACCGATAAGGTAGCGGCACTCCAAATAGGGGCGGACGACTACCTGCCCAAACCTTACGATCCTCAAGAGATGTACGCACGGATCATCTCTCTGTTACGACGTTATAAAAAAGTCCATAATCCCGAGGGCAAAGAAGAGCTCTTGCTAAGCGTGGATGATGAGAAGGAACAGATCCATTTTAACGGTGAACTGCTCCAGCTTACACCCGGTGAGTATGACGTCTTGCATGAACTTTTTCAACATAAGTCCAACACGGTTTCGCGTGAACAGATCATGTTCTCTTCAACGGTGTTACGCGAGAGCTCTTCAAAGACCTTGGATGTCATGGTCAACCGCATTCGTCAAAAGATGCGTGATGTCAATAAAGAGTACATTCGCTCCGTACGCGGAGTAGGTTATAAGTTGATCGTATGACCCTGTTTTATATTAGCCTCGCAATTCATATCCCTATTCTGATCTTTTTGTTGATCAAGCTACAAGCATATTCAGCAGAAAACAGGAAGCTAAAAGAGAACCGTGCACAATTTTTACGTACCTTGATGCACGAGGTCAAAATGCCCATTGCCAAAATGCAGCTAGTCGGTGCACTGATGGAAGATGAAAAACTCAAAAATAAACTTGAGCGAAACCTGTTTAGGATAGAAGATGTTTTGGATCGTTTAAGCACGATCGAGATGTTGACATCCGGTGAATATTCCCTGCAAAAAAAGCACGTTTCTGTCACTACTCTACTCGATACGGTTTTAAAAAAGAGCGGCTTTGACCTTCAAAATATTGATATGACGATCAAAGATGACCTGTTATTGGAGGTAGACGAAAATCTTTTCCTTCAAAGTCTAAAAGAGCTAATAGAGAATGCGCTTGGGCATGCAAGTGACCATAAACTTTCGATCGTAGTCGATCGACTCAGTGTCAGTTTTCACAACAATATCGCAGTCAACACACCCTTGTTGGCACGTTATATAGATGGTCAAAAAGAGCATAAACAGGGTGTGGGGCTACAGTTTACATCAGCTGTAATGCAAGCACACAACCTGCAGCTCACTATTGAGCAAGATGCAAAAGAGCTGGTAATCCGCTTCACAAAATAAGATTCAGGTGCCCTCCATTTACCTTTGTTAGCATTCGGTTAAACTTGCGTAACTTTCAGATGTGAAACTTCTTATATCTAATAGATAACAGGAGCAAATATGAAAGCTTTACAAAAGACAAATCTTACAATTCTAATACACTCAGTGGTAATGAGTACGGCATTGCTTTTCAGCGGTTGTGGTGACGCACAAGAGAGTGACACAGAGACGACTAAAATTGCTTTGGGAAAGGCTCTTTTTAATGATGCCAACCTCTCTTTTTCACGAAACATGTCGTGTGCAAGTTGCCATAACCCCGATGCCGGTTTTATGGACGACAAAGACAACGGTGTTCACGGTGCCGTCTCTTTGGGCGATGATGGGGCCTCTTTGGGCGATAGAAATTCCCCGACAGTGACCTACGCTTCATTTATTCCTTCTTTGACACAAGACGATACGGGAAATTTTATAGGCGGTCAGTTCTGGGATGGTCGTGCGAACACACTGACAGATCAGGCGAAAGGCCCTTTTACAAACAGTGTTGAGATGCAGATGCCGGATTTTGCAAGTGTCGTGGAGCGTCTTTTAGAAAATGATGCCTACGCCTTTGCTATGCAGAGTATCTATGGTGACACTATCTTTGACTCGGATGAGGATGCCTTTAACGCTCTGGCTGACGCTATTGCAACGTTTGAAGCTTCTGATGAACTCTCTACCTTTGATTCAAGATATGACAAAGCAAAAAACAGAGAGATCACCTTAACAGCGCAAGAGTTGCTGGGCGAACAACTTTTTAGAGATCTTGCCTGTGCGAGCTGCCATGATGATCGTGTCGTAGATGGTGAGTTACCTCTTTTTACCAAGTTCACTTATGAAAATACAGGCATTCCTAAAAACAGTGAGGTCCGTCTCTTAAATGGAAAAGGTGACAGCTTTGTTGACCATGGTCTTTTAGACAATCCTGATGTAACTGACAATAGACAAGACGGGCGTTTCAGAACACCAGGCTTGCGAAATGTTGCCGTAACAGCCCCTTACATGCATAATGGAAAGTTCAGTGACCTGAAAACGGTCATTCATTTTTACAACACAAGAGATGTGGTAGATGCCATTAACCCTGAGACTGCACTGGGATGGGAAGACCCTGAAGTCAATGTCAATGTTGTCGGTGCGCCACGCATCGGGAACTTGGGACTTACTGATGCAGAAGAAGAGGCCATTGTTGCTTTTCTAAACACGTTAACCGATGAACGTTATGAAAGTTTGATTCCATAAGTCGTTATTTATGAAAAAAAATCGCGTAAAAACAAACATGTTAACTTTGCGGTTAACCTTCGTTAAGTTTGGTACCACATACTTTACGCAACTAAACAGTAAAGGATTATTATGAAAAATATAGTCGCTGAAACAACGCAACACTCTATCTGGCAACATGGTAAATCGGCCTCAAGTTTTGCTGCGTCAAACCAGAACATGACTGATGTGCGAAAACAAGTCATTACGATGGCTCTTCGTTGCGATATTAAAGACATTAGAACGTATGCAGGGTATAAAGGAGATCTGTTGGTTGAGATAACGGCCACTAGTATTCAAATCTTGAAGTTGCTACAAAGCAGTGCCGAAAGTCTAGGGATGGCAACCGTGATCAAAGAAAACAATCAGATGATGATCCATGAGCTTTTTTGTATTGCACCTGATGATGTCTATGAACTTAAAGAGCCGAATTGAAACAGCACTCGTAAGAGTACTGTGATCTTTATAGTTTAGTTATTGATAACATAAGAGGAGAAGAAAATAATGCAGATGATTCCACAACATTATGACACTAAAATGTTCATGATCATTGATAAGGTGACTTATCTGGCTATCGTGGTGCATATAGTGCTAATCGGCGTTTTTTTCTGGCTTGACCATATTGTACTTGCGTTTGTTAATGTGTTTTCTACGCTAGCCTGGATGTATGGACGAGACCTTAATGCGAAGGGGAAGCAGCCTCTGGCCATTCTTTTTTTAAGTGCAGAAGTGATTGTTCATAATATCATCGCTGTTCCCATATTAGGGTGGGACAGCGGATTTCAATATTACTTGATCACGGCATTGATGTTTAATATATTTCGCGGTGACATTAATATGGTTCAGATGCTAGGCACGATACTCTTGTTTTTAGGCACCTTTACAGGGTTACATGTTTATTCGTCATTTCAAGTCTATACACTCGAACCGTTATGGCTTATTCCCGTCATGTACTATGCAAACATGATTGTGGCGTTAAGTGTTATGAGTCTGATCGGTTTCTATTTTCAGCAAGCCACTACTGTTCGTGAAAAAGAGATTCATATCCGTGCCAATACGGATCTTCTTACAGGGCTGCAAACACGACGCAGCCTTAAAAATGACCTGATCAGTATGTTGAACTATAGAGAAAGTGAGCACAAAGAGTCTGTGGTTATTATGGCCGACATCGACCATTTTAAGTCCATAAACGACACCTATGGCCATGGCTGCGGGGATGAGGTCCTTAAAGAAGTGGCCAAACGGCTGAAGGAGAACCTGCGAACATATGACAAGGTCTATCGCTGGGGAGGCGAAGAGTTTTTGATCATTCTTACTAATACCAATATGCTCGATGCTACCAAAGTCGCTGAAGGGCTATGTCAAAAGATCGCTTCAGTTGTCTGTACTTTTGAGGGCTATGAAGTAAACGTCAGTATGACCTTTGGTCTTGCACCGTTCAACATCGAACATGCCAATATTGATGAAGTGATCATACGTGCAGACAAAGCACTTTATAAAGGTAAACAAAACGGTAGAAACTGTGTCATGGTTGCAGACCAAGATCACTATGAGACGATCTGTATGCAACATCAAACAGCGCCGCTCCATTACGCTATTTAAGGGCATCTCTAAAAAACCTTGTCCGTCTCAGAGGCAAGAGGGAGGTGTCTTAATATATAAATGCTTGAATAAAATAGTAAATATAGCTACAATAAACTATATTTGATGCTATTTTATAGCAAAAGGGGCAGGTATGACCTACGGTTATCTTCGCATCTCCAGAGACGATAAAGAGCTCTCAAAACAGAAAAAGGCCATTTTAGCGTATGCTGAAAAGAGTGCTGTTGTTATCGATGACTTCATCGAGGTGCAGCCCTATTCTAAAAAAGCTGCCAAACAAAAACGTATCGATCTGCTGCTCAGCAGAGTCTCTCCTGGTGACCGGATCGTCATCACCGAACTCTCTAAACTCGGCCGTAATATGCTGGAGGTTTTGAACCTCATAGAAGCACTGAAAAATGAGGAGATCACTCTTATATTTATAGACCAGCCGGAGCTGAGTACAACACAAGAGAATCCCCTTAAAGATGCGCTGTTGAAAATATACGGCTATTTTGCAGAGGCGGAACGAGCGTTTATCTCGACGCGGACAAAGCAGGGTCTTGCGGCTGTAAAAGCAAAAGG
>JBATWM010000022.1:0-9027 GCA_049672605.1 Sulfurimonadaceae bacterium | reverse complement strand
TGTCTAGGTGGCTATAGAGAGAGGGAAACGCCTGGCTCCATTCCGAACCCAGAAGCTAAGCCTCCCTTCGCTGATAATACTGCATCTTTCAGGTGTGGAAACGTAGGTCGCCGCCTAGTTCTCGGATTTAACTCACTTTAAAACTTCAATCAAATAATCTAAACTCAATAACTTTATCACATACAAATCGTCATGCAACCTACTTGTTTTTATTGATATTACTTTATCCATACAAAACATGCCTTTGGGCATCTTTTCTATGGCATATCGTAGGTCGCCGCGTGCGTAGCCTGCTCTCGAGTGCTAGTTCTCGGATAATCAATCACTCAATTTACTTCATTAAATCACAACAATCAAAATTTTACTTATTAGAATACATTCCGGCGGCTAGTGTCTGCGCATTCACTCCGTTCATTTGCTCCACCTTATGCTACTTTACTCAGATAAAACCTGACATCCAGTCAGCTTTTCTGTGAGATATCCTAGTTCTCGATAGGTGTTGCTCCGCTCTTATATTTGTCAATACAAGTATATGAGCGTAACTATAGTCAAGACACAGCTATCTATTGTTTTGCACTTTTATTTAATCTCAATAATCCAGTAAATCTGTGGGCAAAGATTTGATCTTAATATACGTAATAGGATGGCGTTAGCTCTAACGTGTTGCGCAGTTGTAGAAGACTCTCTATCGCTTTCTTTTATCAATATATGGTTAGATATGGAAAACTGTATTGAAAGAGATAGAGAGCAGTTTAGAGGTCTAAAAAGATAGTGTTGTTGAAAGTTTAAGAGTATCGTACAGATACAAGTCTGGCAAGAAGTGTTGTCGCTAATAATATCATGGTTGACCTTTAAAGATAAATAACAAAGAAAAAGATAAATAGGTATTGCTTGGTTTTTGATTTAGAAGTTTAAGGATGGGTAGACAAGACCGGAGTCTTGCCTGTGAGTGAGTACTACTCAGTGATCTCTAAAACGATATTAGAGAATAGCTCTTGTGCATCAACAAGTGGTCGCATAGATGCTTCATCTTCGATGTCTGTTGCTGTGATCCAGTTGTCAATAGATGGGTAACCCATATGTGTTGTAGTTTCACCTTTTTTCTTGTAGACGAAGAATGTACATGGAGCAAATGCACCAACTTCCGGGTGAGTCTTAGATATAGGGTGGATAACTTCCAATTTACATACAGAGTATGTGTCGTAGTAGTCATATGTTGTAACACCCCGCTCTTCAAGTTCTCCGTTAAGGTCGATAAAACTTGGGAAAAGGAAACCAACCGGCTCCATCTCAGCTTCAAACTCTTCTTCGAAGCTGTCTTTAGCGTCAGCAGCAGTAGTCTCTTCGTCTGTATCGAATGTAGTTGTAAACAGTGTTGCTAATTGCATCTTCATATCTGCAACTTTGCTGTACTTACGATCTTCATATTTTCCTCCTGGTACAGCAGCTTTAAGTGATTTGTCCATTGCATCTGCATAAGCGATCAGGTCTGGATTGTCCATTGGGATATGAGTGATACGAGACATACCACGAAGCGTCAATGAAGAGATAGAGATATCTTTGTTGTCATTTGAAGACCAGATCGACATACTGAGTGGTGTAAGAAGACCAATACTTGGGTAATCTTTTGCTAATTTAGCCGTTAGGTCTTGGTGGTGAACAACGGCAAGACGGTATGTTTTATACCATAGCTTGTCTTTGCCAAAACGAAGTGAAAATGGCTTGTTCATATCGTTGTTTCCGTCAACCATAAAGCCATTTGCAGTAAATGCGTCTTCGATCGTGGCGCCTGTGATCTTGCCGTCAGAGTTTGCTACTGTGATGATACGGATGTCTTGAGTCTCAACGGCTGCCTCCTTTTTAACTGGCTCTGCCTTAACTGGTGCTTCTGTTTTGTGTGAGCTACATGCTGTAATACCGAATGCAACTAATGTACTTAGTGTGATTGCTGACAATCTGTTCATTGTGTTCCTTTGATTTATAGATGTACTTTAAGATGGTCATAGGACCAAATTTATACAATAGCTTTTAACAGTCTAGCTATTTTTCTATCTAGACAATCTCAATTTTATAACAGATGGATAGTATTACTAATTTTTATACTTCAACTGTGTATAACCTTCGCACAAATCCCTCTATCGTTTTTTAACAACTAAGGCAATTTGGCATCGACTGATGGGAGTCCTTTGTAGAGTGTATAGTTTTGAGTGATCTCATAAGTGACTTCACCAATGACAAATCGCTCCCCAGGCAGAAGATGATAGGGATTCCAATCGATCAAGATGTTCTTGCCTAACGAACCTTTCTCTATTGTGATACCGTTTTGCTCTACGATCTTGTAACTCTCTTGAGATGCTATCAATACGGAACGTTGCAGCTCTCCACTCTCTTTGGTGTAGATATCTACAAAAATGAATTTTAAATCCTGGCTTTTTTGCTTATGTATAGTTTAGAAAATACTATTGCAAAATTATTAGGTATGGTAAAATTCTATGCTAAAATTAGCTATCAAAGCAGGGATAAGGGGAGAAATATGCAGACGATACATTTGCAGGTTGAAGATGATTTCATAGAAGAGTTTATGGGGATGCTGCCCCGTGACAAAGTGATCGTAGTAGAAGAAAATTTTAAAGAAAACAGAGATTTGCTTCAAGAAGAGTTGCAGCACTACAGAGATGAGAAGGCAGACTTTATACCATATTACGAAAGCATGACGCAGTTAGACAGCTGGCTGCAAGATAGGAAAAGATAGTGGAAATTTTATGTTCAAAGTTATATGAAGAGCAGCTAAAAGAGATATTAGAACCTTTAATACAAGATGATATTTCACTTGCTAAAAAGGTTAAAATGTATCTTGACACTCTTATTATAAACATACCTACAAAAGCAAAAAAGTATAAAAGATCTATTTTTTTTGATAATGAGAATATAAAGGATTTAGAGTTTGAAAACTACACTATAACTTTTTGTATTGAGGATAATGGCAGTCTATATATTCTGCTGGGAATTGTTAAAAAATCTAGAAAATAGTTGTGATAGAGTACATGTATTACTATGAATTATAATTAATATCGTATACCTATAGACACAAATATTATTTTGTGATAAAAAAGTAACACTTAACATAAAGTGAAATTGCAATAGGGTTTTTGTATACTATTTTTAAGAAATATAAGTTTATACTTCCTTTAATAAAAAATGTGAGGTCTAGAAAATGAAAAGAATTATTCTTTCAGTACTATTTGCAAGTGTTGCTTTATTTGCATCTGATAGTGCTTCAATTTACAAGTCGGGTATGTTATTACCAGCAAATGGTCAAGTAATATATCAAAAAAAGTGTGCAAACTGTCACGGTGATGCTGGTCAACAAACAAGTTTTAAAGGTTCAGCAAGAGATATTAAGTATGCTCCAATAGCTGGCTGGGATGTTGCTAAGTTAAACAAAGAGTTAAAAGAGTATAGAGGCGGAATTGCTGACAAAGACTATATACAAGTAAACAAAACCGGTTATGGTGCTGTAATGAGAAGTGCAACAATAGACCTGTCTTGGGATGAACTTGACGCTGTTGCAAAATATGTCAATAGTTTAAAATAGATTTAGATTATAATTAAAGGATAAATATGGATAATAAATATCTTAACAAAATGTTACTAGAAATGGACAAAGATCTAGCATCTAAAGGCATGAACAGAAGAGATGCAATGAAATTAGCTGGTATCTCTAGTGCTAGCTTTATGATGGGTGGTGCTACTACTGCTCAAGCTTCTGAAGAAGAGATAGTTAAATCTGATGCTAATGGTAGAATTCTTATCGTTGGTGGTGGTTTAGCCGGTATGAGTACTGCTGCAAGATTGACACTGAACCTTACAAACCCTGATATCACTGTTATAGAGCCAGAAAAACTTTCTGTCTCTTATCAGCCTGGTCAAACACTAGTTGCTGCTGGTATTTGGGATATAGATGACGTTAAATATAATAGAGATGACTTTGTTCCAGATGGTGTTAAACTTATCGAAGCCAAAGTTATAGGTTTTAATCCTCAAGAAAACTATGTTACAACTGATAGAGGTGAAAAAGTAGAGTATGATTACTTGATCATGGCTACTGGTTTACAGATGGACTTTGAAAGAATTAGAGGACTAGAAGATGCTGGTCGTGCTTACTCTGCAGGAGACAACACTAAATTACTAGATGCTTTAGGTGATGATATCTGTTCTATCTATACTGCCGAAGGTGCTGCTAAAACTTGGGAGATCATGCAAAAACATATTGCTAATGCTAAGTCTGGTAAAAAAACTAAGTTTGTTTTTACGCATCCAAATACACCTATTAAATGTGGTGGTGCTCCAAAGAAAATCATGTATCTTACAAATGCAAGACTTAAAGAAGCAGACGCTAGAGATAATGCAGAATTGACTTTTTATACAAACGGCGGAGCGATGTTTGGTATTCCTGAATATCATGATGCAGTTCTTGGTCAGTTTAAAAGAGAAGGTTTTAAGTGGAACTATAGACATAACCTTATCGAAGTTCAAAAAGAGAATAAAATTGCTGTTTTTGATGCTAAATGGCAAGAAAAAGGTCCTTGGGATCCAATTATGAATGAGTATGAGGTTATCCCTAAACACGAGAAAGTAGAAGTTCCTTATGACTTTTTACATATCTCTCCTGCTGCGATAGCTCCAAGAGAAGTAAGAGAGTCTGATCTTGGTTCAGCTGGAGGTTGGGTACCAGTAAATAAAGAGACTTTACAACATTTCCAATATAAAAATATATATGCAATAGGTGATATTGCTCAAGTACCAATGGGTAAAACAGGTGGATCTGTAAGAAAGCAGTATAAAGTTCTTGTAGACAACTTAATAGCTCAGATGCAAGGTAAACCACTACCGGCTAAATACGCAGGCTATACGGTTTGTCCACTTATCACAGATATTGGTACTGTTATGCTTGCTGAGTTTGACTGGACGGTTAAGCCAACACCTTCATTCCCAATGGACCCAACAGTAGAAAGATGGGTTTTTTGGTTATTGAAAGTTTACGGTCTTAAACCTATGACAATGTACGGTATGCTTTCTGGTAGAGCATAATATATAAAGAGAGGGCCCTCACTCCCTCTTCTATCTTTTAAACCTCCCACAATTTTTTTCCAGGATTAATATATGCAAGTTAAATTTCAATTAGTTACCTATGATGAGGAACTAGATAAGTTTGAACTCGACGACAACGTTTATCCACTAGAGTTAGATGATGAACAATCTGAGACTTATGAGCTTTTAAAGCATGTTGATCTACATCTGTATGACTGGTTTCAAAAATCGGATTTTTTCTTAAACTGGATTAAAGAAGAGGTCTATCCAGAGAGTATAGGTAAAAAATTTGCTATCTGTGATATAAATGATAAAAGCTTTAGAAGATTTTATTTTTTCAAACTCACAAGTGGTGATGTCCACTATGAATACTTTAAAAAGCTTTTTGGTATTTATGAAGAATCTGAGTGGCAAGATAGAGAAGATGTGGGTAAAGAGATACTGAAAGATCTCATGGTGAAACGCCAAGAACTTATAATTGAGTTAAAAGAAGAAGTCGTTGAAGATGAAATTTAAGCAAGTCTTAAAAAAAGAGCTTCTTATATATCTATCAACGCTTTTAGTATTGGCATTAATAATGCATTTCGATCTTTTAAGCGATCCATTCGCCAGGTTGCAGACTATGCAAGAAAAAGAAAACTATACTCATCCTTTTTTATACTCTTTTGTCGTCTATGGTACGATTCTGATCTTGAGAAAAGCTATAGATTTTATTACGGGTCTGTTTGAAAAGAAAACGCACTAGTTAGTGTGTACAGAGTTCTATAACTCATACATATCCTCTCTTTCTTGGTCGAAAAGAGTTAGCTGATTAGTCTTTACCCTACCTTCCGACTCTCTTAGAAAACTACACTTATTTTTAAAATTGACAGTTAAAATATTTACTGATCTTAAGTAATTTTTATTGTTATTTCGTGTAACATAAGTCATTTTCACTTCAAAAGTTGTGTTTCTCTTGGTAACTAATGCATATAAAAGTCTCTCTATCTTTAGATTCGTGATTTTTAATAAGGCAATTGGGTATCGCACAATGGTATAATTACTTTTAATTTATGATAACTTTGTGATACAAAGTCAAATATTATAAAAGTGAAAGCAATTTATATGAGGAGAAAATGTGGATAAAACATCACATATGGAAGAATCTACATCTGTCAGCAGAAGAGATTTTTTTAAAAAAACAGCATCTGTCAGTGCTGTGGCTGCTGCTGGTATTTTAGCACCTGGCGCACTACTTGCCGATGACGAAAATATTATGCATCATACCAAATGGGGGACTAGCCTAGGAGATGAATGTAACTCTAATCCTTATGGCGTGCCATCACTATATGAGCATAATGTAGTAAGAAGAACATCTGCACTAATGTCTTCAGCCGGAGATATGCACGCTGCAATCTCAATGACACCTTTGCATGAGCTAAATGGAATCATCGTGCCAAATGGTCTACATTTTACTCGTACTCACAATGGTGTAGCTCATGTTGATCCAAACAAATATAGATTGATGATTCATGGTCTTGTTGAGAAGCCTATAGTTCTTACTTTAGATGAGTTGAAAAGATACCCAAGCGAGAGTAAAATCTTATTTTTGGAGTGTCCATCAAACAGTGCTGCTGAATGGAAAGGACCACAGTTTGGTACTTTACAATTCGTTAAAGGTATGATGAGCTGTTCTGAGTGGACAGGTGTACGTTTGAGCACTATTCTTAATGAACTAGGACTAAAACCTGAAGCTAAGTGGATGCTTGCTGAGGGTGGTGATGGTTCAGAGATGAGTAGAACATTACCTATCGAGAAAGTTCTTGATGATGTTATGATAGTGTATGCACAAAATGGTGAAGCACTTCGTGCTGAGCAGGGTTATCCAGTTCGCTTAATGGCACCGGGTTGGGAAGCTAACCTTTGTGTTAAATGGCTAAAAAGACTAGAGTTTGGTGATAAGCCATGGTATGCTAAAGAGGAAACTTCTAAGTATACTGCACTTACTGCAAGTGGAAAAGCTATTCAGCACTTCTACGCAAATGAAGTAAACTCTGTTATTACATCTCCATGTCCAGAAAAACCATGGACAGATCTTAAAGTAGGCGACTTAGTTGAAATTGAAGGTCTTGCATGGAGCGGGCACGGAACTATTAGAGGTGTTGATATCAGCTTTGATGGTGGTAAAAACTGGACAGAGGCAAACCTTAAAGGTTTAGTGCTTCCAAAAGCTTGGACAAGATTCTCTTATATGTACAGATACGAAGGTAAACCATTATTACTTCAAAGTCGCTCTTACGATGACTCTGATAATGTTCAGCCTACTGTAAATCAGGAAAAAGCTGTTGTTGGTGTAGAGGGCGTTTATCATAGAAATGCTATCTGTACATGGGCTGTAGATGAAAAAGGAGGGGTTACAAATGTTCAAGTTAGATCGTAAATCAATATTGATTGGAACTTCAGCGTTCGCTGCTTCTGCTCTTTTACTGTCAGGATGTGTGGGCGGTTCTACTGCTAAGAGTGGCTCTGCAACTGTAGGTGCACCAAGCACAGTTGGTGCATATGCTATTAAAAATAAGACTGCTATCGATGGTGGTGTTACTTATGTAAAAGCAAATGGTCAAGATACAGCATATGCTTATAATCAGCAAAGCACTAAAGGTGTTAGCTTCGGTAGAGCTGCAACACCAAATGAGATCAAAGCATGGGATGTAGATGCACTGCCAGATGGTTCAGGTTTACCAGAAGGTGAAGGTTCAGTAGAGCTTGGTGATGAGCTTTTCGAAGCGCAATGTGCATCTTGTCACGGTGACTTCGGTGGTGGTGGAAATGGTTATCCACAACTAACTGGTGGTAATCAGGCAAAAGATGAAAACGGAGTTGTCAAAACTCTTAAAAATCAGAGAGTTTATGGAAGTGTTGACGCACCAAAAAGAACGGTTGGTACATACTGGCCAGTAGCTACTACACTTTTCACATATATTAGAGATGCTATGCCATATGCAACTCCTAAGAGTCTAAGCAATGATGAGACATACGCCCTCACTGCTTATATCTTGGCTCAAAATGGTATCAAGATCGATGGTGAAGTGATGGATGAAGAGTATGTTCTAAATGCAGAAAAACTTGCAAAAGTCGTTCTTCCAAATAGAAATGGTTTTTATCCTAACATTGATGGTCCAACTGGTCCAGCTGATGTAAAAGCATTCTTTGCTGACCGTGCTACAAACATTGGTGCTGGTACAAGATGTATGACTGACTGTAAAGATCCAGCTGGTCAAGATGGTAAAACTGAAGCATTTCTTGTAAAAATCAAGTATGAGATGAGTGATGTAGTCCCTCCATATGCATATGCTAGAGATCTGCCACCTGAAGTAGAAGACAAGTCTATCTCCAAGGGTGAAAAGATGTATGACGCATCTTGTAAACTTTGTCATGCAACTGATAAGATGGGTGCTCCGGCTGTTGGAGATGCAAATGCATGGAGTGCTGTAACAGAAAAAGGTTTTGATAAGGTTCTTGCTAACTCTATCAACGGTATGGGTGGAATGCCTCCAAAAGGTGGCAATATGGATCTTTCAGGTGCAGACATGAAAGAAATAGTTGAATTTATGATAAATTCAAGTAAAGCACACTAGAATTACACTAGTTAATTTTAAATTAAAGGAAAACAAAATGGATAGAAGAAAATTTATGGGCGTAGGTCTTGCAGCATGTGCTGCAATAGTTGCACCAACAATGGATTTACAAGCGGCGAACTTTAGAACAGGCAAGCCAGGCGCATGGGAAGCTGAGAAGTCAGCAGATGCAATTAAAGAGATGTTCGGTGGTACACCAACTAAATCTGATGCGATTGGTTTTAAAGCTCCTAAGCTTGCTGAAAATGGTGGGTCTATTCCTATTGAACTTACAAGTGATCTTGATATTGAAACAATTGCACTTTTCCAAGATGCAAAT
>JBATWM010000021.1:0-5295 GCA_049672605.1 Sulfurimonadaceae bacterium | reverse complement strand
ATTTGCATCTTGGAAAAGTGCAATTGTTTCAATATCAAGATCACTTGTAAGTTCAATAGGAATAGACCCACCATTTTCAGCAAGCTTAGGAGCTTTAAAACCAATCGCATCAGATTTAGTTGGTGTAGCACCGAACATCTCTTTAATTGCATCTGCTGACTTCTCAGCTGCCCATGCGCCTGGCTTGTCTGTTCTAAAGTTCGCCGCTTGTAAATCCATTGTTGGTGCAACTATTGCAGCACATGCTGCAAGACCTACTCCCATAAATTTTCTTCTATCCATTTTGTTTTCCTTTAATATAAAATGAGCCCATAGGGGCACTAAGTGGGTTAACCGCAACTTGGAACATTCCCCGAGTCAGATGCGTACTCATATAGAAAATCTTTTAGGTGCTCTGAATACTTTTTAAACTTTTTACCATTGGCGTATTTTTCGCCTTTGGTACCTTTGTGCCAAGCTTTGAAACCAGCGTTATCATCTACAAATGCCTCTGTCCACTCTTCTTGAGTCTTCATAGCGGCACCTTTTGTACCGTTGCCGTGGCATTTTTTACACTGTTTCAAGTAGGCTTTTTGTCCCTTTTTGATGTCAGCAGAAAGTGTTGGAACAAAGGCACTGCTTAGCAGTAGAGCCACTAAAACGCTTTTAATTGATGTTTGAGCTAAGTTCATAATGAAACCCCTTTTTTTTAAATATGTCACATTGTAGAAAATGATTGTGGAGCGATTGTGAAAGTAAAAGAGGTGCCCTTATAACCCCCAAATTGGGAGTTGTACTATGTATATTTAATATTCATCAATTTAACTCGATTTCTTTACTTTCATTTTATGGTTACTAAGAGTATAATTACGCCAATAAATTTATAGCTGTATGCATAGCTTTGTTTGGCTTTTAAGCAAAGGCAAACAAAGTGAAGATACTTGTTCAAAGAAGGTACAAAAACGATGAACTCAGCAGAGATTGAAAAGTTAGGCATCCAAAACGTTGGTAAGCTCTTTTACAACTTAAGTTATGACGAACTAATTAAACATGAGCTAGACAATGGTGAGTGTGCTTTAGCTGACAATGGTGCAACCATGGTCGACACAGGTATCTTTACAGGCCGTAGTCCTAAAGATAAGTTCTTTGTAGACCAAGAACCTTCAAATAAATACATTGGTTGGGGTGCTGTCAACCAGAAGATCTCAAAAGAGAACTATGAAGAGCTATACAAGATCGGAACCTCCCAGCTTTCTGGAAAAGATCTTTACGTCATGGACCTTTTTACAGGTTCGTCTCCGGCAAGTAAACGTAATGTACGTTTTATCTCTGAGATCGCATGGCAGGCACATTTTGTTAAAAACATGTTCATTCGTCCTACCGAAGCTGAGTTAGAAGGTTTTGCATCAGACTTTACTGTTATTAACGCATGTAAAGCAACGAATACGCGTTACAAAGAGATGGGTCTTAACTCAGATGTCTTTGTTGTCTTTAATATTGAAGAGAATGTAGCGGTTATCGGCGGTACATGGTACGGTGGTGAGATGAAAAAGGGTATCTTCTCGATGATGAATTACTGGTTGCCATTAGAGGGTAAAATGGCGATGCACTGTTCTGCGAATGTAGGCGAAAATGGTGACACAGCACTTTTCTTCGGTCTAAGCGGAACAGGGAAAACAACACTTTCGACTGACCCACATCGCGCACTTATAGGTGATGACGAACATGGTTGGGATGATGACGGTGTTTTCAACTTCGAAGGCGGTTGTTATGCTAAAGTCATCAACTTGGATCACAAAAGTGAACCTGAGATCCATGCGGCTATTCGTAGAAATGCCCTTTTAGAAAATGTGGTCTACAATGAAGATGGTATTGTTGATTATGAAGATGGTTCAAAAACAGAGAACACACGTGTCTCTTACCCTATTGAGCACATCGAGAACCGTAAAGAAGACCTTATGGCAGGTCATCCTGAGAAGATCATCTTCTTAACGGCGGATGCTTTTGGTATCTTGCCTCCGGTCTCTAAACTCTCTAAAGAGCAGGCAATGTACTACTTTTTAAGTGGTTACACGGCGAAAGTAGCTGGTACTGAACGTGGTATTACTGAGCCGGTTGCAACATTCTCTGCCTGTTTTGGTGAAGCATTTTTACCTCTGCACCCAACGGTTTATGCCAAACTTCTTGGCGACAAGATCGACAAACATAATGTCGAGGTCTTCCTTGTGAATACAGGTTGGACTGGTGGTGCTTATGGTGTTGGTAAACGTATGAGCATTAAAGATACACGTGCTTGCATTAACGCTATTCTTGATGGAAGTATTAACTCGTCTGAGTTTGACACAACAAAAACATTCCGTCTGCAGGTTCCTAAAACACTTGGTGACATTAACCCAAGTCTTCTTAACCCTCGTAACGCTTGGAATGACAAAGCAGAGTTTGACGCAAAACGTGACGAACTTGCGGGTATGTTTATTGCGAACTTTAAAAAATACTGCAGTGAAGACAGTGAATTCGATTACTCCCAAGCCGGTCCAAAAATAGACTAAAAGTTCCAGCTTCGGCGCATCTTGCACTGAAGTTCACCACTCGACGTACCGATGTACGCCTTCGGGATCACTTCAGCACAACCTGCACCAAATCTGAAACTTTTCAAAGTTCAGTTTGTGTGAAGATGAGCTTCGCCATCTTTTTATAATAGATTCACCATTCACCATTCACCATTCACCATTCACCATTCACCATCACAAAGCGATACTTAGCTATAATCTCGAAATTAAATTACATGGATTTTTATGGAAGATATGCTCACAAACTTAGTGACTTATGGTTACATCGGTCTCTTTCTCTACTCCTTAGGGGGTGGTTTTATGGCGCTTATGGCAGCTGCCGTTTTGGCATCACAAGGTAAAATGGATCTTGGCTTAGCCATGGGAATAGCCTTTGTCGGAAACTTTATCGGTGACACTCTTCTTTTTTATATGGCACGTTACCATAAAAGTGACATGATGAACTATCTGCGAAAACATCGCCGTAAACTTGCACTCTCTCATATCTTGATGAAACGCCATGGCTATTGGGTTATCTACATGCAGAAGTTTGTTTATGGGATCAAGACTTTGATCCCATTGGCTATTGGTATCACGAAGTATCCATTTGTAAAATTCACAATTAACAATTTCTTTGCAACCATCGTCTGGACTTTTGTTATAGGTTTTGGAAGTTATTTGGCGGGTAATTTTTTAATGAGTGGATATGAAGTCATTGCACAGAGACCATACCTTGCACCGATTATTGTTATTGTGTTAGGTGGAAGCATCTGGTTCTACATGAGTTGGGCAACCAAAAAACGCTAAATTTAAAAGTTCTAGCTTCGGCACATCTTGCGCTGAAGTTCACCTCTCAACGTACATTAGTGCGCTATCGGTCTAAGTTGAACACAATCTGCACCAAAACAAGGGTACCGCTCGCGTAGCGATGTTTCCTCGAAATCTAAAACTTTTAATAGAATGTTTAATTTGGTTTGGATGACAGCTTTATCCTTGCAGAGGGTAAAATTTAAAGCTTCTTGATCTTCATGATCTCATCACGAAGTCGTGCTGCTTCCTCGAACTCTAAATTTTTTGCTGCGTATTTCATTTTGGCATTCAACTCATCTAGCAGTTTTTTACGTTCGGCTTTTGGCATCTTGTCGGCTTTCATACTTTTGGCGTAGAGTTCCCCGGCATCGTCGACTTTGAGATCAGTATCAAGCAGACGTTTTACGGTTGTAGGGGTGATGCCGTGCTTTTTATTGTGTTCCATTTGGAGTTCTCGACGTGCTGTTGTTTTGTCCATGGCACGCTGCATGGAACCGGTGATCTTTTTGGCGTAGAGAATGACGCGGCCTTCTGAATTACGTGCGCCGCGGCCGATGGTCTGAACGAGCGCGGTTTCTGAACGTAAAAACCCCTCCTTGTCTGCATCAAGGATGGCAACAAGGCTTACTTCCGGCAGGTCAAGCCCTTCTCGAAGCAGGTTGATTCCGACTAAGACATCAAAATCACCTAAACGCAGTCCACGAATGATCTGGTTGCGTTCGATGACGTCGATGTCTGAGTGCAGGTACTGAATTCTAACGCCGAGGTCTGCCATGTATTTTGTCAGTCCTTCAGCCATCTTTTTAGTGAGTACAGTGACGAGTACTCTGTCGCCTTTGGCAACGGTTTTGACGATCTCATCGTGCAGGTCTTCGACCTGGTTTTCAGAGTCTTTAATGGTGATAGGCGGGTCAAGAAGACCGGTAGGGCGGATGATCTGTTTCGCTGTTGTTGCTGAGATATCTAACTCATACTCTGCCGGAGTCGCTGAGACAAAGAGGTAGTGTGGCGCTTTATTGATGAACTCGTCAAGTTTAAGAGGGCGATTGTCTAGGGCACTCGGTAGGCGGAAACCATAATCGACCAGGACCTCTTTACGGCTTCTGTCACCGGCATACATCCCGCGAAACTGCGGCAGAGAGACATGTGACTCATCAACAATGATCATGTATTTGTCATGGTGAAGGTCAAAATAGTCAAGTAGAGTGTAAGGGGCTTCACCAGGCTTTTTGCCGGTAAAAAGACGAGAGTAGTTTTCTACGCCCTTACACATCCCTGTTGTCTCCAACATTTCCAAGTCGAACTCAGTACGCTGTTTCAGGCGCTGCGCTTCAACGATGCGGTTCTCTTTCAGGTAATAGTCCAAACGATCATCAAGCTCCTCTTCCATCCGTTTTATAGCGACAGACAACTTCTCTTGACCGACGGTAAACTGGCTTGTGGCGTAGACGGTAAATTTTTTATGATCTTCCAGCTTTTTATTAGCGATCACCTCAAAAGAGTAGATGGCTTCGACTTCGTCGCCAAAAAACTCGATGCGAATCGCCTCATCTTGCATATAAGGCGGAAAGATGTCAATGACGTCGCCACTGACACGAATGTGTCCGCTGTCAAAATAGGTGTCATTTCGAGTATACCCCATATCGATGAGACGAAGCAGCAGTTTCTTCTGGGAGATCTCATCACCCACTTCGATGCTCTGTACCATCTTCTCATACTCTTCAGGATCACCCAGTCCGTAGTTGGCTGAGACCGAAGCGATGACGATGACATCATCATAAGAGAGGAGGTTGGCAGTGGCAGAGAGACGCATACGCTCCAGCTCATCATTGATGGCACTGTCTTTTTCAATGAAGAGATCTTGACGGGGTATGTACGCCTCAGGCTGATAGTAGTCATAATAGGAGATAAAGTATTCGACATGGTTGTTAGGAAAAAAGCTTTTAAACTCACTGTA
>JBATWM010000020.1:0-3531 GCA_049672605.1 Sulfurimonadaceae bacterium | reverse complement strand
AAGTTAGGTTTGGTTTTAGATGAGCTTCGCCATCTTTCATAATTGATTCACCATTCACCATTCACCATTCACCATTCACCATTCACCATTCACCATTCACCATTCACCATTCACCATTCACCATTCACCAATAAACTAAGACCACTATTGTATGGAGTATTTAACTGATAACGACTCTCAATACTCCTGTCCTAGGGCTTTTGTTCGCATACGTAACAGTTTGCCCATTGTCTAAAAGTTAGTCATTTCTTTTAGAAACAATTAATATTCTTGTGTTATAGTTACTTCGAAATTACATATAGGAGACTGAAAATGGCAGTATTTATTAATGACACATGTATTAACTGTGGCGCTTGTATCGACGAATGTCCGGTAGAAGCAATTGTTGACGAGGACGATAACCCAACGGGTGAGGAACTTTACTACGTTTATCCAGATAAATGTGTAGAGTGTGTTGATCATCATGATGAGCCGGCTTGTGCTACATCTTGTCCAACAGAGGGCTGTATCACTTGGGATATGCCGTTTACTGCTGAGCACAAAGATTTCTTTGCAGCTGGCAACTACGTAGATGGTAAAAATTACGTAATGGAAGACGCTGATGCTGAAATGCCATTCCGTGCTGACATCTCTAACGAAGCACGTGCTGCTCGTGAGAACATCGTAGACTAATTCTACTTGTATCGGCTTTTTGCCGATACACTTTTACCCCTTTTTTTATCCCTCTTCTTTTCATAATTTATTTAAACTAAAACACAATATTATTTCGATATAATTCCACTCTAAATTTTCATATTTGCAGGAGTTCTGAATGGAACGCACACTATCAATTATCAAACCAGACGCAGTAGCTAAAGGTGTTATCGGTAAGATTCTTTCTCGTTTTGAGGACAATGGTCTTCGTATTGCAGCAACTAAAAAGCTTCAACTTTCTCGTCAAGATGCTGAAGCATTTTATGCAGTTCACGCTGAACGTCCTTTTTTCAAAGACCTTGTTGACTTCATGATCTCTGGTCCTGTAGTTGTTACAGTTCTTGAAGGTGACGATGCAATGAAAATGAATCGTGATCTTATGGGCGCAACTAACCCTGCTGAAGCAGAAGCTGGTACAATCCGTGCTGATTTCGCTGAGAGCATCGATGCAAACGCAGTTCACGGTAGTGACTCTGTAGAAAATGCAGCGGTTGAGATCGCTTTCTTTTTTGCTGAGAGAGAAATCGCGTAATCAGTGATGAATATACCGTTCAAACGTATTACAAAGACACCGACAGAGTTTGAGACAAGCGCTGGTGGTGTTACGCTTAAAGGCGATGTTGTCTTTAAAGAGCGTAACTTAGCTCTACTTCAAGCAGAGTTGTCAGGTGAGATTATGCTCACTTGTGACGTTTGTGCGGAAGATTTCGCTACAATGTTAAACGAAAAAATAGAGCTGCTTGTTTCCGATGGCGTTTATAAGGGTTTCAACGAGACCTTTGACGTCATAGAGATACAAGAAACATTAGATTTTGATGAGTTAATACACTCCGAGATCGAACTAATCAGAAGTGATTATCACAGTTGCGACAACTGTAAAAACAAAGAAAGGAATTAAACATGGCAGTACCTAAGAGACGAGTATCACACTCACGTTCAGCAAAACGCAGAACACACTACAAGATTACACTAGCACGCCCGGTTAAAGATAAAGATGGAACATACAAGTTACCACACCACATTAACCCAACTACTGGCGAGTACAAATAATTAATGATTAAGATTGCGATTGACGCAATGGGTGGGGACTTCGGTCCCGAGCCAATTGTTAAGGGTTGTCTATTAGCACTAAAAGAGCGTAAGTTCGAACCAATATTAGTTGGCAAACGAGACGAGATTTTGTCTTTGTTACCTAAGGGTTATAAAAATAAGATTTCTATTGTTGATGCAGACGATGTCATTGAGATGTCCGACGCTGCAACAGACGCACTAAAGCGAAAAGAGAGTTCTATCTTTAAAGCGGTAGAACTTGTTAAAAATGGCGAGGCCGATGGGGTTGTGTCTGCAGGGCACAGTGGTGCGACCATGACATTAGCAACACTTCGACTAGGACGTTTGAAACATGTTTCACGTCCAGCACTGGTCACAATGATGCCGAGCAAAGGTAAGACTAAAACAGTCTTGCTAGACGTAGGTGCTAATGTCGACTGTAGTCCAGACAACCTGGTTGAATTCGCTGTGATGGGTAAGTATTATGCACACGATATGATGGGTGTTGAAAATCCTCGTATCGGTCTTCTTGCTAATGGTGAAGAAGAGTCAAAAGGTAACGAGGTCACAAAAGCGGCCTTTAAAAAGCTGCAAGGCTATGATGGTTTCATCGGCAATGTTGAAGGCAGCGATATCTTCAATGGCACCTGTGATGTTGTCGTATGTGACGGTTTTATCGGCAACCTTGTTCTTAAAACGGCAGAGGGTGTTGCATCAACAATCTCATTCTTTATAAAAGATTACATCCGTAAATCACCGATTGCGATCACGGGCGCTCTTTTGATGCGTAAAGTATTCAAACTTTTGAAAAAAGAGATCGACTATGCTGAAGAGGGTGGAGCACCACTTATCGGTATTAAAGGTTGTGCGATCGTTGGTCATGGTAAAAGTAATCCTAAAGCGATTAAAAATGCCATCTTCCAAGCAATCCGCTACGTTGATACGGGTGTAAACGAACATATCGAACGCTCATTAACTGAACTGGCTGAAGGAAAATAATGTACGCAGCATTCCGCTCTATTGGTGCTTATGTACCTGAAAGAATTCTCTCTAACGAAGACCTGACTAAAATGGTCGATACCACTGATGAGTGGATTACTAAACGTACAGGTATCAAAGAACGTCGTATTGCGGCTGAAAATGAGACCACCTCTGATATGGCGGTTAAAGCAGCTGAAAAAGCGATAGAACGCTCAGGTCTTAAAAAGAGCGATATCGATATGATCGTTGTTGCAACGATCTCTCCTGACTACTTTAATATGCCGTCCACTGCCACAGTCGTTGCGCATAAGATGGGTCTTGATAAAGTCTCAGCTTTTGATATCTCGGCGGCATGTACGGGTTTTATTTACGTCTTGAGTATTGCTAAAGCCTTTATCGAATCAGGTATGAAAAAAAATGTACTTATCATCGGTGCTGAAAAGATGTCTGCGATTACTGATTATACGGATCGTGGTACCTGTATTCTTTTTGGTGACGGTGCCGGTGCAGCAGTGATCTCTGCAACTGAAAATAGAGAAGAAGCGATACTTGATCTTCATACAGCTGCTGATGGAAGTCTGGGTGATTTTTTAATGACACCGGACGGTGGTACAGGTAACCCTCACCAAAATGAACTGAAGTCAGAAGCCTCTTTCATTCAGATGAAGGGTAATGAGACTTTTAAAATTGCTGTACGTACCTTGACTAAGGACGTGGTGCAGATATTGGCAGACAATAAGATCTCTGCTGATGAGATCACGCACTTTATACCACATCAAGCCAACTACCGCATTATTAAAGCGGTTG
>JBATWM010000019.1:0-6103 GCA_049672605.1 Sulfurimonadaceae bacterium | reverse complement strand
GCGTCATGCTCACTGTTCACAACAATGTAGTGCATGGATGTCGTCTCGCTAAGCATCTTGACAATTCGGGGTGAAAGTTTTGAGTTCGGTCGCAGTTCAGGCGTGAATAGGAAGTAGCTTTTGACTCTGTTAAAAAGGTTCTTTGCCTTACCTATGTAGAGGAGTTTGTTGTTTTTATCAAAATATTGGTAGATACCAGGCGATTTGGGAAGGTTCTTAATTTTGTCGATCATGGATGCTGGCACGTATCTTTTCAATAATATTATGAAGTTTTTGATCTTCTACCGGATTTTCAAAGTCACCGGCTGCGCGCTCTTCATAAAACGGGACCGTCTCTCTCTTCACTTCGGTGACTTTGCTTACGGGTTTATGGGAGACATACGCCCGGATATCGTCAAAATCCAATTCCTGACACTTTTGCGGCGGGTGAAGTTTTAAAGGCGTTTTAATTGAAGCGATGATAATATCGAACTCTTGTTTAGCGCCGGGATGGTTGAGAACAAAATAGAGTACCTTATGTTTGACATATGCAAAGCTGACCATCGTCTGCAGATGAGGCGGCAAAAGTGTTTTAATAGTATTGATACATTGGTGTTGTGCTAATTTTTTATATTGGGGTTGATGAACGATATGCGAGAGAACCTGAGCCGAATTTTTCATGTAGTGATTATAACAGTTAGCTTGTTAACTTTAGCAGGCTGTGGGTATAAAGATGACCCCTTTTATGTGCCGTCTGCACAAGAGAAGTAGGTGATATGATGCATTATGATGTTGTGATCGTCGGAGCGGGTATAGCCGGTCTGTATACTGCGATAAATCTGCCGCGTGATAAAAAAGTTCTGATCGTCAATAAAGCGCATCCGTGGGAGTGTAATACGTTTTATGCTCAAGGTGGCGTAACCACAGCTAAAGATGACAGTGATATTCCAATACATATCGATGATACTTTGAGTGCTGGAGCAGGGCTTTGTAACAAAGAGGCTGTTGAAGTCTTAAGTCAAAACTCTCAAAAGGTGATTCATGACCTTATTTCACGTGGGTTTGAATTTGATGCTGATGAAAAGGGTGAACTGCTCTATACGCAAGAAGCGGCTCATTCGCAAAAACGGATCTTGCATGCAGGAGGGGACGCGACAGGACGTTACCTTCATCACTTTTTACTTCAAAAAAATCCGCATCCGATGATGGAAAATGCGATTGTTATAGACCTACTGCTAGAAGAAGAACAAGTTTGCGGCATCGTTGTTATGCATGATGGAGAGCGCAAGAAGATCATGGCAGATGCTGTGGTCATAGCCAGTGGCGGTGTCGGTGCACTCTTTGAATACCATACGAATGCATCGAGTATCAGCGGCGAGTTGCAGGGTATCTGTAAAGAGAAAGGCATCACTTTAGAATATATGGAGATGCTGCAGTTTCACCCTACTGTCTATGTCGATGAGAATACAGCACAAAAACAGCTTCTGACGGAAGCACTTCGAGGCGAAGGGGCTGAGGTCGTTGATGACCTGGGTTACCGTTTTCTCTTCGATTATGACAAACGCGGGGAGATGGCACCGCGAGATATTGTGAGTCGAGCTATTTTTGATTATGCCCAAAAGACAGGCAAGCAGGTCTATCTCTCATTTAAAGAGTTTGAATACAGCTATTTTAAACAGCGCTTTCCAAATATCGAAAGCAGATTTTCTGCGTTAGGGTACAGTCTTCCGCATGACAAAGTGCCTATTTCGCCGGCTTTTCACTACGCTATCGGCGGGATCAAAACAGATCTGCAAGGTCGCGTTCCTTCAGTAAAAGGGCTGTATGCTGTTGGTGAAGCGGCATCAACAGGTGTGCATGGTGCCAACCGTTTGGCATCAAACTCACTATTGGAGGGTCTGGTTTTCGCTTTGCAAGCAGCCAAATCAATTATAGATGAAAACCTTTCTGTTTGTAACAATAATTTTACAATTAAAGAAGAACCGCTGGTTTTACAAGGTGATAAGGCGAAAAAAGATAGGCTTCGACACATCATGTGGGACAAGGTGTCGATCGTTCGAACCACGGCAGGACTTCAGGAAGCCAAAGCGGCTATAGAGGTGATGCAGGGTGAAGAGATCGGCAGACTGCTTCGACTAAGACTCTTAACAGCTCAAGCGATCGTAGAGTCTGCACTCGCACGCAAAGAGTCTGTAGGAGTACACTATATATCTTGAAGGAGACAAAATGACACGTGCTGTTGAAGGACATGCAATTGATCTGGCAGTTGAACCGTTTGGTTGGCTGCTGCTCGCTATTTTTATCGTTGGTTACTACTTTATCGCGGCGGAAGAGAAATATCATATAAACAAGGCTAAACCGGCTCTGTTTACAGGTACTTTCCTCTTTATGTTACTTGGGGGCTACTACGCATTTAACGGGCTTAACATGGCACCGTTCGAGAATGAGATTGCGCATCTGATCTTGGAGATCGCTGAGATCTTCTTCTTCCTATTTGTTGCGATGACCTATATCGAGGCCTTGATAGAACGTGGGGTTTTTAATGCCCTTAAAGCGAAACTGATCGCCAAAGGGTATGGGTTTAAACAGCTATTCTGGGTGACCGGGATTTTGGCATTTTTCATCTCGCCTGTAGCGGACAACCTGACAACAGCGTTGATCCTCTCAACAGTACTGATCACGATCAACAGGACCAATAAGGCATTTTTGGTTCCAGCTGCGATCAACGTCGTTGTTGCGGCCAATGCCGGTGGTGCCTGGAGCCCGTTTGGTGATATCACAACCTTGATGGCGTGGACGGCAAATAAGGGGCACTTTTTTGACTTTCTTTTCCTCTTCCCGGCCTCTTTTATCGGCTGGATCGTAACGGCGTATCTGCTTAGCCGTTTTGTTCCTGATGAACATCCAAATAAAGAAGATGATGACGCAGCTCACAATATCAAGATACTAAAGGGCGGTAAAGTGATCATCGCAATGGGTGTCTTTACAATCGCTACGGCTGTTATCAGTAAACAGGTAATGCATTTGCCTCCGATGTGGGGTATGCTTTTTGGGCTCTCAGTCCTAAAACTTTATGCATATAAACTGAAGGTTCACCATAACGAAGATATCCAGATCTACAGCTCGGTCAGCAAGATCGAAAATGACACGCTTCTCTTTTTCTTCGGTATCCTGGCTGCTGTTGGTGCACTGCACTTCGCCGGTTTCCTTGGGCATGCGGTAAAACTCTACGAGATGTTTGATCCGACCTACGTCAATATCGGTGTCGGTTTCCTCTCTGCGATCGTCGATAACGTGCCGGTAATGAGTGCGGTACTTAAAGCAAATCCGGATATTCCGTTAGCACAGTGGATGCTGGTGACATTGACCGCCGGTGTGGGTGGTTCACTGATCAGCTTCGGTAGTGCTGCCGGTGTTGGTGTGATGGGTAAACTCAAAGGTATCTATACTTTTGGTTCTCACATGAGATTTGCATGGACCATTCTTATCGGCTATATCCTCTCGGTGGCTGTCTGGTATGTCCAATTTGAAGTTCTGGGTCTCTATATCCAGCGCTAACACTCTCTTCGTGTTGGGCCGTTCCAGGTTCAACGCAATATTAATCGACTTTTTTGTATAATCCCCTATTAATTTAGATTCCCTAAAATCCTACCAAAGGCACCATTTTGAAAGAAGTAAGTATTGTCGTTTTAGACTTTGGTTCACAGTACACACAGTTAATTGCACGTCGTATGCGCGAAGAGAAGATCTACTGCGAGATCCTTCCTTATCACACAAAGATCGATGCTATCAAGGCAAAAAATCCTCAAGGTATCATCCTTAGCGGTGGTCCTTCATCGGTTTACAACAAAGATGCCTATGAGGTAGACCAAGGTGTTTACACGATGGGTATCCCAGTTCTGGGTATCTGTTACGGTATGCAGCGTATTGCTGTTGACTTTGGCGGATCTGTTATCCGCTCTGACCACCATGAGTACGGTAAAGCTGAACTTGAGATCGTTAAAGAGTCACCGCTTTTTGACGGTGTTGATAACGGTACAACAGTCTGGATGAGTCATAGTGATAAAGTAGACGAGCTTCCAGAAGGCTTCGCGCCGATCGCTATCTCAGCGAATTCGCCGTATGCAGCCATCGCCAACGAAGAGAAGCGTGTCTATGCAATGCAGTTTCACCCGGAGGTAAACCACTCAGAAGAGGGTTACTTGATGCTTCGTAACTTTGCACGCAAGATCTGTGGTGTAACTGAAAAATGGGAGATGGGTCACTTCTTAAAAGAGCAGATCCAGATTATCCGTGAAAAAGTGGGTGATGGCAAAGTACTTTGTGGTCTAAGCGGCGGGGTTGACTCGTCTGTTGTTGCGGCACTTCTTTATGAGGCGATCGGTGATCAACTGATCCCGGTATTCGTCGATAACGGTCTTCTTAGAAAAGGTGAGCGAGAGCAGGTAGAGCAGGTCTTCAAGATCAACTTGAAAGTGCCTTTGGTCACTATCGATGCCGTTGACAGTTTCCTTGACAAACTTGCGGGTGTTTCTGATCCGGAGACAAAACGCAAGATCATCGGACACACGTTCATCGAAGAGTTCGAAAAAGAGGCGAAGAAACATGAGGGGATCAAGTTCTTGGCACAAGGAACACTCTACCCGGATGTTATCGAGTCGATCTCTGTAAACGGTCCATCAGAAGTCATCAAATCTCACCACAATGTTGGCGGTCTTCCCGACTGGATGGATTTTGAGCTTATCGAGCCATTGCGTGAACTTTTCAAAGATGAAGTCCGTAAAATGGGGCTTGAACTTGGTCTTCCAACGGGTATGATCAACCGTCATCCATTCCCTGGGCCGGGTCTTGCTATTCGTATTATGGGTGATGTGAATCCTGATGATCTTTACATTTTACGTGAAGCAGATGTGATCTTGCTTGATGAACTTAAAGCAAGCGGTTATTACGCACGAACATGGCAAGCATTTGCTGTACTTCTGAATGTGAAATCTGTTGGTGTTATGGGTGATAACCGTACGTATGACAACACGATATGTGTGCGTGTTGTTGAAGCAGTAGATGGTATGACAGCAACATTTGCTCACCTCCCTCATGACCTGCTGGAGCGTATCTCACGTCGTATTATCAATGAAGTTGATGGTATCAACCGCGTAGTATACGATATCAGCTCAAAACCACCAGCAACAATCGAGTGGGAATAACTAAAAACGACGATTTTGGCGCATTTTGCACTGAAGTTCACCGCTCGACGTACCGATGTACGCCTTCGGGATCACTTCAGCACAACCTGTACCAAACTCCTCGTTTTTGCGGTTATTATAGTGAATTCTAAAATAGAAATCTACAAATTTTTTTGTCCATAAAATCGAGCCAATAATGACCAAAAATATAAAAAATTCTGTCTTCCTTTTTTCTAAAACGTCTCATCCAGACGTAACCCATATCCCCATTTTAAAGACGCTCTTTTTACAACCGACTATCAATTTTGACGATTATGATGCAATTGTCTTGACCTCGAAACAGGCCGTGCTTGCATTAGAGAAGATCTCGCCAAAATGGAGAAAAATTCCTGCCTTGAGTATCGCTTCTAAAACCGAAGAGATGGTCAAAAATGCTGGTGGTACACTGCTTGAGCGAGGCAATGGATATGGCGATTCGTTAGATGATATTATTGTCAGAAAATACGCTTCACTGCGTTGGCTTTATCCTCGCCCGAAAGTTGTTGCTTCTAACTTTAAAGAGCGTGTAAAAGAGCGAGGCATTGTTATGGATGATGTCATTGTCTATGAGACCTCATGCAACACTGTCTGTCGTGATATAGAGCTGCCCGATGATGCAATATTGATCTTCACTTCGCCTTTTACAATTGAGTGCTTTTTAGAGCTTAATGAATTTAAAGAGAGTTATCAGGTTATTGCCATTGGTACTACAACAGCAAAAGCCTTACCCGATAATGTAAAATATTTTATGCCGGATGAAGCTAATGTCAATGCATGTGTGCAACTTGCTAAAACGCTCTGATTTAAACCTCCGAAAAGCTCTGTTTTTGTATAATATCACATAGCCTGGGTGGTGCGATTTCTCGCGAATATGAGGGTTCTACATTTTCTTTTAGCGAATT
>JBATWM010000018.1:0-3415 GCA_049672605.1 Sulfurimonadaceae bacterium | reverse complement strand
TACTACCGTACAAAACTATTGCATGATAACTGTACAAAAAGCGGAAAGTTTTTTAGGTTTTATAATGAAGGACCGACGATCTTACTTTTGATCATCGTTGCTATGGTGGTTGTTAAACCGTTTTAATTAATCTTGCAAATCACGTACAATTAGTCACAAGCACTGGTTTGCGGTACAAGCGGTCGGGCGTTCGAATCGCTCCGGGCGCACCATTTATATACTTCTTCAAGAATATTTCCCATATAATAATTTTCTTTCAGATTTTTTTCTTGATATAACAAATATAAAACTTTTCACACGACTTCCACATTTTTAACTTCTATACTATTATTACGAAAGCATGAAAGAGACTCACCTACTCTTAATTGCCTTTCTTTTTCATTTTTACACTCCTTAAAATCCTTGTCATTTTTTTTCATTTTCTGACAGGGATACCTCCAACTTTTTTGTACACCAAACCCTCTGACTAACGGTCCAAACTCCAGAAGCATAAGTTTCAGCACATTTTCTGATACATGGTGAAAATGAGTGAGCCAAATATGAGCCGATTTGAACTTTATAGGTAAGAATAATTTAGAGGTGAGAGTTTGTTTTGAAGATAAAGCCAATGAAGGCTTTAGAAGAGAGTTAGCGTTTCAGTTTAGGCTTCTGGTTTTTAGCTCTTGCCTTAAATAGTATCGGCACGCCCTCAAAATTAAAGGCTTCACGAAGCTGGTTTGTCAGGTAGCGTCTGTAGGTGAAGTGCAGACCTTTTGGCTTGTTCATGATCAGGGCTATCTGTGGTGGGCGGATGTCGTACTGAGTTGCGTAGTAGATACGGATCATCTGGCCCTTCATCGAAGGCATGTGGTGCTTGCGTTGTGCCCACTCCAGTGCTTCGTTGAGCTTAGAAGTGGGGATACGCTGTGAGAAGTTGTCATTGATCTCGATGAGTTTTTCGAAGATCTTTTGAACACGTTGTCCGCTCTGTGCCGAGATGGTGATAAGCGGTGCATAGTGCAGGAACTTAAATCGGTCACGAATATCTTGAGTGATCTTGGCGTAATCTTCACCATCGACTTTGTCCCATTTGTTCAGAACGATCAGACAAGCCATTCTATTACTATCTACAAGACCGGCGATCTTTTCATCCAGCTCTTTAAACGGCTCAGATGCGTCAAGAACGAGCAGGGCGATGTCGGCGTCTTCCAACATCGCTTCCGTACGCATAAGCGCGTACTTTTCAATACCAAGGATCTTTCCGCGTTTACGGACACCGGCAGTGTCGATAAAGGTGATCTCTTTGTTGTCATATTCGATGGTCTCATCAATAGGATCGATCGTTGTTCCGGCTATAGAACTGACAACAGAACGTTCTTCGTTTAGAAGTGCGTTAAGAAGGGAACTTTTACCGACGTTGACACGACCGATGATCGCAACGCGCATCTTGCCAAGAACGGTTTCATCGAACTCCCGAATGTTGTCATTTGGACCAAAGACGGAGTCATCAACAAAGACCTCTTCTTCCGAGTTCAGGATCTCCTGCTGTAGTTCATAGTCTTCACGAGGATCAAAGTAGCCATCATCATCTTCGACCTCCTCAAACTCACCTTCGTCTTCAAACTCATCATCATGAAGGTACTCTTCTCCCACCTCTTCTTCAACTGGCTCGACCTCTTTAGCTGTCTCAGCTTCTTCTGTCATGACAGGTTCTGCGACCTTTTCCTTTTCAGGAAGCTGATCTTCGATCCACTGTAGCAGTGCGTTGATATGACGGTTGTGTGAGACAGAGATACCAAAGATGTTGTCACATCCAAACTCATAGTACTCCCACACTTTTTCCATCATCTTGTCGTTGTCTATCTTGTTGACAACAAGGGCCATTGTCTTGCCCTTTTTTTGAAGCTCATAGAAGAAGTCTCTATCCTCTTTTTCCGGAAGACTTTTACCATCAACCATATACAAGATGATGTCCGCTTCATTGGCGGCTTTTACCGACATCTTTTTAATGGCATCAAAAAGTTCATTACCCTGGTCGAGTCCACCTGTGTCTAAGATCTCGACCTCTTTTTCATTAAGTTGCAAGATGCGGCGTTTGACGTCACGGGTTGTACCCGCTTGTTCTGAGGTGATCGCATCGCGCTGTTTTAGTAGACGGTTAAAAAATGAGCTTTTTCCCACATTTGGACGACCAATAATGGCTAGTTTTTTCATGTTTTATCTTTATAATAGTGTTTTAGTTAGGTGAGTAGGTGAGGAGACAAGTAGGTGTAAAACTATCTTTTATAAAAACCTAAATACACACATCGATGTACTGCTTTTACATTACTTCATATAAAGAGCGAAGCATCCCTAACCCAAAACTAACGAATTGTTGGCGTAATTATAGCGAAATGAGGGGAGGATGTGTGTCAGTTCCCAAGCCATGGGCTTGGAAGGCGTGTCTTTACTTTGTCTCAAACTCTTTTTCAAGATTTTCAAGTGCATTTTTAGCTTGGAACTGCTGCCAAAGTGCATCTTGGTTTTGGAAACTTGAGATGACATTCTCTTTTGCGGATGTATTAACACTATCTTGTGTCACACCAACTAAAATATAGATGTCATCATTTTCTGGGTGCTGCCAGTATGCAAGTTGTTTTGAACCGTTAAGGGTTACTTTTGCTACCTGTTTAGATACTTGTGTGGAGACCGTATCTACTGTTTCGTTTTCAGCGATACCGGTAGAGCGTGTAAATCGTTCTACTTTGTCTTTTACAAGTGTCTCGATCTGCTGAGCAAGGTTAGAACGTCCGTCTGCAAGTGCATTTTTACGTGTAAAACCTGCTCCGGCCTTTGACATCTTTGCTGTACCTGTAGAAGTATACATCTCGTCATACCCTTCAACAATTCCACATGCCCATTTAGGTGCTTCAGCTTTGTCGATGGTACATTCAGTGATCGCTACTGGTTTTTTTGCAGGTTCTGCTTCTTTGTCGCTACAACCGCTAAAACTGATCGCCATAAGCGCAGCAAGTGTAGATGAGACCAAGATCTTATTCATTTTTAATCCTTATAGTAAAAGTGGTTTATTATAGACGAATCACTCTTAAGTTTTCACTCAGAGTGAATGATCTAAACCGTTCTGATTTTAGAAAGTGATTGTGGAACTATTGTGAATAGGAATAAGGATATGCCAAAGCCATAGAGGATCCAGCAATAGGCCCTTCTAAGATGCGGCTACTTTGCTGTTTAGTCCACTGACGGATTAGGCATACTCTCAACATATAAAGACTGTGACGGGAACGCGAATGCGGCACCATTTTTCTCAACGATCTCCATAAGTTCAAGGTTGATTCGTTCACGTACCTGCATATATTCGCCCCAGTGTGTTGTTTTGGTGAAGAAGTAGCAGAAGATGCCGAGGGCGCTGTCTTGGAACTCTGTAAAGTGAATATAG
>JBATWM010000017.1:0-3020 GCA_049672605.1 Sulfurimonadaceae bacterium | reverse complement strand
CATCAACCAGTAGGATTCTTTTACTCATAAGGCACACCTTTAAAATTTCGTATATTATAACCCGTTGGATAATATATGTATGTAGGAAATTTCGTACAAAATATAGCTTGATCAACGAGTTCTCTTTGTAAGTCATACCAATAATCTGAACATCCACACTTTACAAACACTTTGCGTCTGAAAACGTAAACGCTAAGAGACAGTACAGATTGTCTCCTCACAAACACCTCACACTTTATATGTACAATATAACATCTCAAAACAGAGAATGAAACACTTTCTCTAAACAAAGGATAAGTAATGAAACTTTTAGCTATTGCAGCCAGTACTATTTTGGTATTGGGACTCAGTATAACAGCGTATGCAGAGAATGAGGCGCAAGTTGAATTGGAACATGCCATAAAGACTCCATCAAGCCTAGAAACTCCTAAGGAGGATATGTCTAAAATGAAGGCTGCTGGTAAGTGTGGTGCGGATCAGAGTACGTCAAAAACGAAGTTTGAGAAAAGCAAACAGAGTAATGCTGACTTGGAATTGGAACATCAGATAAAGACTCCCTCAAGCCTAGAAGCTCCTAAAGAGGATATGTCTAAAATGAAGGCTGCTGGTAAGTGCGGTAGCAACTAATCCTTTTCGTTCTCTGACGGAATGAATGGATACATCGGGACTGTTCAAAATTCTGCAACGTACTTAAAAAGTATCAGAGAGTATCTTCTTACTCTCATCTGCATCTATTTTGAGTGATCCCATATTTTCTTGCTGTATCTTTTTCTCTGTTGATTTAATAATATCAATCTGCTCAACTTCTTCTTTTTAAATCTCTTGATTGAAAGATGAAGCACCATAAAACATATAACTCATACTGGTCACATTAGATAAGTCCGGTACATCAGTGGTGTTTACCACTAAGTTATTGCAATCAAAAAAAGCCTTCTCCATAGTATTCCAGTTTATATCTCCCCAGTTTTCTACAGTGAGTAGCTTTCCATTGTCATATCCTGCCGCATCAAAATAAATACGCGGGAAGTCACCCGTAATTTTAACTGTGTAGATTCCGGCACTGCCGTAAATGTGGGTATTATCATTAGTAAGGTTATGCTCTACGACACCATCTCCCCAGTCTATCGTAAAATTACCGCCACCATTGTTTGTAGAGATTAGGATTGTATGATTCCCGGTCGCACCGGTGTTGTTCGTTTCTCAAGTCGTGATAAATGCCGAGTCACTTACAGTGCTACCACCGCCACCACTATCACCGTCTTCGCCTCCAGAACAGCTGATAATAGCTAACAACCCAGATACTATAATAATTGCAATTAAGAGATGGCGTTTAATATTGCTTTGCATTTGATGCTCGCTTGATTTACTGGCTATACTGCTTTGTAACTAGTCAGCCCTAAAAAACTAAACAATTTTCCTGAGCCGAAAACGAGCCGAAATTCTCACCCTAACTCCTCATTTTCTTCACCTTTTCAAGAACGCTTGCCTTCAGCACTGAAAATCGATAAAATCCATCAAATCCTTACCACCAAAGGAAAATAAAAGGATTGGCTGACTATAATTCCACCCTATTTAAAACGTGTCACGGTAGCTCAGCTGGTTAGAGCACTGGTCTCATAAGCCGGGGGTCGGGGGTTCAAGTCCCCCTCTTGACACCATTTCCTTCAAAACACCCAATCAACTTCAGAAAATATTTACAACCAAAATCTAATCTATATATTTACATTATTCCAGTATTATTACGCGCATAAACATAGGCTATATAGAGCTATTAAAGTAAAAGGAAAATCATGAACTTTCAACCACTTGGAAAACGTGTATTAGTGTCACGTACAGAAGAAGCAAAAACGACAGCATCGGGGATCATTATTCCCGACAGCGCAACTGAAAAACCATCACAGGGAAAAGTCGTTGCCGTCTCTTCAGAAGTAGAGAACGTTAACATAGACGACATCGTTGTTTTTGGAAAATACGCAGGCAACGAGTTAAAAGTTGGTGCTGAGACATTTATTATCATCGATGTAGAAGACCTGTTCGGAATTATCAAGTAACTATAAACACTGGTCTCTTGGGCTTTCTGCCGAATAGACTATGAAATAAAATCAAGGAAATAGTAATGGCAAAAGAGATCCACTATTCAGACAATGCACGTAACGCCTTAGCAGAAGGTGTTCAAAAACTTACCGACGCGGTAAAAGTAACGATGGGGCCACGTGGTCGTAATGTTTTGATCCAACGCTCATATGGCGCACCGATTATCACTAAAGACGGTGTCTCTGTTGCACGAGAGATCGAACTTGAAAACCCACTCGAAGATATGGGAGCACAGCTTGTTAAACAGGTCTCTGCAAACACTGCTGATGAGGCTGGAGACGGTACAACGACGGCAACCGTTCTTGCAAATGCGATCTTCTCAGAAGGTCTTCGTAACATCACTGCTGGGGCAAACCCGGTAGAAGTGAAACGCGGTATGGACAAGGCGATGGCTGAGATCTTGATTCACCTTACAGCTGCATCTATGAAAGTAGCGGGAAAAAAAGAGATCGCTCAGGTTGCAAGTATCTCTGCCAACTCTGACACGACTATCGGTGATATGATCGCCGAAGCGATGGACAAGGTTGGTCAAGACGGTGTTATTACTGTTGAAGAGGCAAAAGGTATCAGTGATGAGCTTGACGTTGTTGAAGGTATGCAGTTTGACCGCGGTTACCTAAGCCCGTACTTCATCACCAACACTGAGAAGATGACAGCCGAGATCGAGCAGCCGTTCATCCTGATGTTCGACGGCAAGATCTCTAACCTCAAAGACATCCTTCCGGTTCTTGAACAGGTTCAAAAGACAAACCGTCCGATGCTGATCGTGGCTGAAGATGTTGAAGGCGAAGCACTGGCGACACTTGTTGTCAACAAAATGCGCGGTATCTTGAACATCACAGCTGTTAAAGCTCCCGGCTTTGGCGACCGTCGTAAGGCAATGCTTCAAGACATCGCTATTCTTACAGGCGGGCAGATCATCTCTG
>JBATWM010000016.1:0-2317 GCA_049672605.1 Sulfurimonadaceae bacterium | reverse complement strand
ACAAGAGCTAGACGAAGCAAAAGCCATCCTCTCACAGCACGATGGAGTACTCAATCTAGATGGAAAGATGGGGGAAGTTAAAACCCAGAGTGTTTGGGCAAAAGAACTTATTGTCAGAAAACGACTATACGGCCTAACTTAGTCATTCAAGTCAGTTATCCTTAACATCCAAATATCCCTCTTAATTTTTTTTGATAAAATATAATACTTTTAATAGTATTGGAATAATTAATGTTTAATGGAAAGAATATACTGATTACTGGCGGAACAGGAAGTTTTGGTAAAAAATATACCGATATCCTACTCTCTAAATACACACCCAATAAGATCATAATCTACTCTCGTGATGAGTTGAAGCAGTTTGAGATGCAGCAAACATACAATGACCCATGTATGCGTTACTTCATAGGTGATGTTCGTGATGGTGAACGCCTAAACGAGGCGATGAATGAAGTTGATTTTGTTATTCATGCTGCTGCAATGAAACAGGTTCCCGCTGCAGAGTACAATCCAATGGAATGTGTAAAAACCAATATTCATGGTGCAGAAAATGTCATCAAAGCCGCTATTGCTAATGAGGTGGATAGAGTCATTGCCCTTTCAACAGATAAAGCTGCTAACCCTATTAATCTATATGGTGCAACCAAATTGGCTTCAGATAAACTATTTGTCGCAGCAAATAATATGGTAGGAAAGAAGAAAACTCGATTTGCTGCTGTACGTTATGGAAACGTTGTTGGAAGTCGTGGTTCAGTGGTTCCATTTTTTGCTGATAAGATTAAAAGTGGTGCGAAAGAACTCCCTATTACTCATGCCGACATGACACGTTTTATGATCACTCTAGATGATGGTGTAAACTTTGTTCTTAAAAACTTTGAGCGTATGCAAGGTGGTGAGATCTTTGTACCGAAGATCCCATCTATGAATATGATAGAACTTGCTAAAGCAATGGCACCTGAACTTCCTCAAAAGATTGTTGGTATCCGTCCTGGTGAAAAACTACATGAGATCATGTGCCCAGCTGATGATTCTCACTTGACATTAGAGTTTCACGATCATTACGTTCTTACACCTACGATCATGTTTAACTTTCATACTAGTTATGAAGAGAACCGAATTGGTGAAAAAGGCGTCCCAGTTGAACAAGGGTTTGAATATAACTCTGGCAACAACACCGAATGGCTGACACATGAGCAGTTCCTTGAAATGGCTGACGAGTACCTCTAATGACATTTATACCTTACGGTAAACAACTCTTAGCGCAAGATGATATTGATGCTGTCGTAGAGACACTTCAATCAGATTATTTGACAACGGGGCCAAAAGTAAAAGAGTTTGAAGATGCTCTTGCAGCTTACTGTGGAGTTAAATACTGTGTAGCCGTTGCAAATGGTACCGCTGCACTTCATCTTGCGTCACTCGTCTTGTTAAATAAAGACGATAAAGTGCTGACCACACCAAATTCTTTTTTAGCCACTTCTAATGCTATTCTTTATGCTGGAGCAAAACCGATTTTTGTCGACATTGCAGAAGATGGAAACATTGATCTTGATCTATGTGAAAAAGAGCTTCAAAAAGATCCAACTATTAAAGCGATCTATCCCGTAGCATTTAGCGGGAACATGGTCGATCAAAAAAAGCTAAAATTTCTTAGAGACAGCTACAATATTATTGCTTTAGAAGATTGTGCTCATGCTATTGGAGCTAAAGATGGTGATATTAAGGCAGCATCTTGTACGAACAGTGACATCTCTATTTTGTCATTTCATCCCGTCAAACATATGACTACAGGTGAAGGTGGAGCCATAACGACAAACTCCAAAGAATTGTATGAAAAACTTTTAACTCTCCGTGGACACGGCATGGTCAAGACACCAGAGATGAAACCTTGGGAATATGAGATGCGTGAGTTAGGCTATAACTATCGTATTACCGATATGCAGTGTGCATTGGGATTGTCACAACTTAAAAAGCTGGATAGTTTTATAGAGAGACGCGTAGAGATAGTTAAAGTATATGATAAAGCTTTTGAACATAGCATTGTTAAACCTCTCTATACCTATGATGGAAAATCTTCTTATCATCTCTATGTGGTTCAAGTTGATTTTACAAAGCTCAATATCTCAAAAGAAAATTTATTTAATCTCTTGAGAGAAAAAAACATAGGTATTCAACTTCATTACATACCTATCAACAAACAACCCTACTATAAATCATTGGGATATGGCAATGAATATACACCTGTTATGGACAGCTATTATGCGCAATGTTTTTCATTACCGATGTATGCTTCATTATCAGATGAAGAGCAAACCTA
>JBATWM010000015.1:0-9971 GCA_049672605.1 Sulfurimonadaceae bacterium | reverse complement strand
CAGTTATGTTGACCTGTGGTCATTATGATGCATCAGGTGACTTTGCCTTTCGTGTAGGACTGCCTGGAAAAAGTGGTGTGGGAGGCGGTATTGTTGCTGTTGTTCCGGGAAAGATGAGTATCGCTGTGTTTTCTCCTGCTCTAAATGAACATGGGAACTCTTTGGTAGGGACAATGGCTTTAGAACTTTTCACCACCAAAACAGGTCTCTCTATTTTTTAGAGGTGGGAGCCAAACTCTTTTTTTAAATGTCTTTTGATAGAGGTTACGTTACTTTTTACGAATCGTGAAATGCCGAGTCGCGAAAAAGGAAAGAGTGCTGTCAAAGTGTTAATTTAATCAACAACAGCGCTTTACAGCGCACTTTTCTCTTTAGCTCTATGCAATTTTTTATAACCATCAAGAAGAGCCTGATGTGCAATAAACCCATCTAAATTCAAGCCCGGAAAATGCAAGCCGTGGAACTGTGTTTTACCCTGAACCAAGTCAACACACTCTTGAAGCGTTTGCGCGCCGTACAGCATCTCTAAACTCTCTCTGTAACTTGCATAGCTCTTCTCATCATCGATCACGATCTCAAGCAGCGCATGAATACATTGGTGATGCTGCTTCTCGGTTTGGTTAAGCTCACCGATATGCAGAGACCAACTGTTCCACTCCATCGCTTTTTCATAGTCTTCGAGGGCCAAAGCCAACATCCCCTTAAGCGTACCGACCTGCAGTGAAGCCCATCTTGTACCCTTGTCGGTCGCAACACCGATAAACTCAGCCACTTTTTGAACATCTTGCAGATCTTCATCTTCGAGATTTTCCAGAACACTCTCCCAGCCCTCTACGCCCAACTTGTCCAAAGAGAGTAGGTATTCGCGGTAATGCGAGCCTTCATTGTTGTTGCTCCACATCAGATCTTCTATCGGGTAGATCTCTGACATACCCGGCACGATAATACGGCAGGTATAGACATCAAGGTGTTGATAGTCCGCGATGTAGATCTCCAGGTCTCTCTCATGGATGATGCTGCAAAGGTAGTCAAACTCGCTATGTGTGTCAGAGTCATGGTTCCAGTCAACAAAGTCATAATCAGCCTCTTTTTTGAAAAAGTCATAAGAGATGAGTCCCGTTGAGTTGATGAAATGTTCGACAAGGTTATGGTTATCAGCAACCTCTTCTCTGTTAAACGAAGGGACCTGGAAGTCATCAACCTGCTCTAACCCCCGTCCTTGCAGCAGCTCTGTCACCGTTCGCTCCAGTGCCACCTCGAAACAGGGGTGCGCACCAAACGACGCCAGGACAGAGCCATCCACAGGATTCATAAGGGTGACACTGATAACCGGAAAAACACCGCCCAGTGAGGCATCGGCGATTTTCAGATTAAAACCGTGTGCCTTGAGCTGTGCTATCGACTCTTCTATGTGCGGAAAACGGGCAATGACCTCTTGCGGGATCTCAGGCAGGCTGATACCTTCAGCAATGATCTTGTTTTTCGTATAACGTTCACAGATCTCTGATAGTGCCTGCACTCTTGCCTCATTGACACTGTTTCCGGCAGCCATACCGTTACTGACATAGAGGTTTGCGATGATGTTGACCGGAAAGTAGATACTCTCACTATCGCTTTGGCGTTCAAACGGTAGCGCACAGATACCGCGTTCACCCACGCCCGAATTAAGATCGAAGATATTTTCAGGTTCTAAGTCATCTTCAGGGTCATAAAACTCCCACAGGTCATCATCCAGCAGACCTTCAGGCATCTCATCATCTTCATCGACAAACCACTTTTCATTCGGGTAATGGACAAAGTCACCATTGCTGATCTCTTCACCCAGGTAGTAATCGGCGAAAAAGTAGTTACAGCTCAAACGTTCAAAGAACTCACCCAGGGCACTGGCAAGACAGGACTTTTCGGTAGCACCTTTGCCGTTTGTAAACATCAGCGTGCAATCCTTGTCATGAATGTGCAGGGAGTGGACGTAAGGGACAGGGTTGAACCAGGAAGCCTCTTCGACATGAATGTCCCAAGCATTTAACTTGGCATGCATCGTCTCTATAGTTGACTCTAGGTCGCGGTCTTTACCTTTGATAAATGTCTTATCTGCCATCTCTGTGCCTTGTGGTGGTTAGTGTGTAATATGTAGTATCTCGGATCTCTCCGAGATAAGGAGAAATTAAAATTGCGGTTGAATAAAAGGAATGATCTGCTTTTTACGGCTGAGAACACCGTCTAACCAAGCTTCATTGTCAACAAGCTTAGTGTTCAGTCCGGTCTCAATTTTACTTGGATCATCACTGAGAACAAGCATCTGAGAGCCCTCTTTCATGATGTCCGTCAAAAGAACGATCATCGTGTGAAGTCCCTCTTCCTCTTTCATCTTCTGCATATCTTCAAAGATCATCTCTTTTTTGTCGTCAAGAGCGCTGATATCTATCATTTCAAGTTGATTCACACCGACTTTCCTGCCATTCATGTCAAATGGCTTGTAGTCTCTGGTGTTAAGGTCTCTTGCACTCGCACCTTCTACAGCCGACTTGACAATGAACATCTCCATACCAAGTGCTTTATAGTCTTCAATTCCAGCTATTTTGGCTAGTTCTTTAACGGCTTTGGTATCGACTTTCGTACAGGTCGGTGACTTGAAGATGACCGTATCACTGAGTATCGCACACATCATCATGCCGGCAATGTCTTTTGGGATCTCAACATCATACGACTTGTACATCTCATAGACCACAGTGTTTGAACACCCTATTGGTCTGATCCAGCACTCCAGTGGTGTTGACGTGATGATATCTCCCAGTTTATGGTGGTCAACAATACCTAAGATCGTTGCCTCTTTAATATCTTCAGGTGCTTGACCATAATCAGAAAAGTCTATGATGTAGACCTCTTCGCCTGCATACGAGGTCTTAAGTTCAGGAACTGTGCCGCCAAATTTGTTTAAGATAAATTCTGTCTCAGCAGAGATCTTGCCTTGACGTGTAGGAACACAGTCTTCACCCAGCTGGTTTTTTAAGTATGAAAGAGAGATAGCCCCGACAATAGAGTCAGAGTCCGGGTTAGTGTGTCCGAAAACGTATGTTGACATGTTGATAGCCTTTTACATAATTTGCAATAATTTTCGCAATTATACTGAATTATTCACTAATCTTAAACCATACAGATCAGCATTACTGCGGACTTCATGGTCAATTAAGAATGAAGCCACAGATTATGCTTACTCTTTACTGTAAAAGTAATTGTTTATCAGCTCAGAAAAGATCAACACTGCGTAAATACCGACGATCCATAGTAATATTTCAGGTGAGTGCTGAGAGAGATAGGCCAAGAGCGTGCCGATAGTTATGAGCAACAAAAGAGTGCCTAAAACGATGTAGTATGGGTTCCCTTTTGTTCTATGTCGCAGTTTGTAATTGGCGATGTTGATGGCCAGAGATACAAGTAAAAAGGTCAGGCTTGAAAATGCGGCGATCAGCTCCAGCCCGCCAAAATAGGCAAATACGATTGTTAACAATGCAATAACCACAACCGCTATCCAAGGAACTTCTTCACGGTTTCGAAACGAGAAGGCCTGAGGCATCTCATGTTCCGAGGCCATCACCGCCATCATCCGTGATGCTCCGAACAAGGTGGCATTAATGGCTGATGCTGTAGCCAACAGCGCTGCTATACTTACTAAAATACGCCCCGCATTCCCCATCGAAGGTTCAGCAGCAACAGCCAGAGCATACTCCTCGGCTGCAACCAGTTCTGCTTGACTGAGCGAACCGACGGCAACAATAGACAAGACGACATATATCAGCGTCACAATAGCAATAGAGCCGTAGATACCGCGCGGAATGTTTTTGTGCGGGTCAGCCGTCTCACAGACCCCGTTTGTAATAAGTTGAAAACCCTCATAAGCAACAAAGATAAGCGCTGCTGCCATAAAAACAGAGAGAACGCCATGGTCTACCACGGGCTGCATCCTCTCTATCTCTATACTCTGCAGACCGGCAAAGGCAAGCAGTCCCAGCAAAATGATCTTTCCATAGACGATAAGGTCTTCCGTCCTGCCCAATGTTGTTGTCCCTATGAGATTGACCATCATAAACACCAGTACTATACCGACAGAAAGCACCTGTCGGACCATGCCGTCTGATTCACCTAAAAGTTCGGCACCGTAGGCACCGAAGGTAAAAGCATAAAGCGCCAGTGTCCCGATATAGCCTATGATCACTGTCCATCCGGTAATGCTACCGATAAACTTATGTTGAGGAAACGCATGTTCCAAGTAGGTAAAGCTGGCGCCGTCACTGTGAAATGCAACCGCTAATTTGGCATAGGAGTACCCCATAACCAAAGCAAGTATACCACCCAGTAAAAAGGCGATGGGAGTCGCATTGCCTGTGATGCCGACAGCAAGACCCATGACAGAAAATATACCGCCGCCTATCATCCCGCCAACACCGATGGCTATCAACTCTTTTAAACCAAATTTTGGTCTTTCCGACATTGAATTATCCCTTTCCCTAATACTAACTATTTTCTCGTAAAAACGATCCTTATGCCTCTTGTGATTTTTTCAACATATATCTAGTCAGTATAGGACCGATAAGTTCATGGATTATCGTGGTTGCAATAATTATATTCAAGACGTACGGGGCAACGGTCTCAAAGCCGGCTTCATCTTGCAGCGAGAGAGCAAGACCGATCGCCAGCCCGGCTTGAGGAACAAGACCAAGCCCTAAGTAGCGTTGGACCTTTTTCTCGGCTCCGGAAAGCTTGGCACCAATATAAGCACCCGTTGTTTTACCGATAAGACGCAAGACAATATAAAGCAAAAGAACAGCGGGTACCGATAACAGCATATCGATCTTTAGTTGCATGGCTGAAAGTATAAAAAAGAGCATAAAGATGACCTCTTCCAAATGGTTGTCTATCTCCTCTTCAATAAGATCAAAATCTACCGATATGTTGGCGAGGACTATGCCCATGACCAGTGCAGAAAAGAGCGGTTCCAGACCCCATACGCCGTTCAGACTATAGACGATAAAGACCATACCCAGTGTCGAGATTGTCTCCATTCCTTTATGGTGGATAAATAGTTTGTCCAACAGCGTTGAAACTATGGCACCGCCGATACCGACAAGCATACTGTAAAACAATATCGTGAAGGTATCTGCCAAAGCTACAACATTAAAATCTCCCAATCCAATGATCTCTTCGCCGACGGTCACGGCAAAGGCGAACAATATCAGAGCCACAGCATCGTCTAATGCAACGACTCCGAGCAGAGTCATCGTCAGATTCCCTTTTGCTTTTAGTTCATGGATAACTGCAATGGTCGCCGCAGGTGCAGTTGCCGCGGCTAAACCGCCGAACAGTATCGGAATGACCAGCGGGTGATCGGATGGAAAATTCAAGAAGCCGGAAAGAAGGTAAAAACCAATGCTGACTAATAGAAACGCGGATGACGCTTCAAACAAGGTGATCACTCCGACCTGTTTACCGATCACTTTAAGGACAGATAATTTAAGGTTTCCTCCTATCATGACAGCAATAAGCGACAAGGCCAGGTCAATGACGAAGTGGCTGTTTTCAACAAAACTTTCTGGGATTAGGCCTAAGATCTGCGGTCCTATGAGCAATCCAAGCATAAGGTACCCTACCACTTTAGGAAGTCCGAGTTTTGGACTAAGCCACTCAACCAATGCGCCCAGGACAAAGATAATACCGAGATAAAAGAGTGTGTGCATAATGATTCTTTTCTTTTTAAAATACTTTTGAATATCTTGTTTCAGTATAACGAAAATCGTACCAAGGCTAATTGAAACGGCTACAAAACCAAGTGAGCCAAAACGGTCTCATATTTGTATGATTAACAAGATAAAATGTCCATACCTATATTTACATCTTTTTAGATAGAATAATCGGACAATGCTTTTACACTCATATACCATGTCATTATGGACGTTGTACAGCACCAAGATATAAGGTAATTTTCAGATGTCAGATCAGCAAGAAAACGCCATCTCTTTTCCTACTACCATTGATCTTCACGATAAAACTACTCAACAGAAGTTCGACCATTGGATGGAAAGATCAAAACTGATACAGATACGATATGTCAGTGCACTAACAGGTCTACTATACATAGTCTATTCACAGTTAGACAGCCTAGTAGCACCAAGTGAAGCCTTGGCATTGATGACGACAATCCACCTCTACATCTTACCTCCGATTCTGTTTTTGATCAGCCTCCTGACATTTAAAAAAGATCTGTATAAACTCTCAATCTTTTTGGTGATCATAGCTCCTATAGTTGCCGTTGTCGGGAACCTAACCATCGTTGCAAATTTAGAAAATCCGGCTGTATATATGACGGAGATATACCTTATAATCTTTTGGATATTTACCGTCTCCGGACTACGTCTTTGGCAGGCAACTATAAGTGCCTTCAGTACATTTATAGTCGTTTTTGTCGTCTCTTACTTTTTGTTCTCTCTTGCTAAAGAGAACTTTATAATGCACTGTTTCTGGATGCTGGCCTCACTCTCTTTCGGTTTTTTAGGCGCCTACCTTTTGGAAAAGTCCTACAAAACAGTCTTTATTAATCATGAACATCTGAAACAGTTGGCTATTACCGATAAACTGACAGGTTTGTACAATCGTGCCAAACTAGATAAAGTGTTGCAAGATGAGTTGGACCGAAGCGAACGTTTTGACAATAAATTCGGATTAGTGATCATGGATCTAGACCGCTTCAAAAACATCAACGACACCTATGGGCATCAGGTAGGCGATGATATTTTAGTAGAGATAGCAAGCATCATCACAGAACATCTCCGCTCAACAGACAAGGCGATCCGCTGGGGTGGTGAAGAGTTCATGCTTATCTACTTGGAAGTAAACCGTGAAGAGGTGTTGAAGCTGACCGAGGACCTTCGTCTGAAAATTGAACAACATCTCTTCGCAATCGTAGGTCAACAGACAGCAAGTCTTGGTGTCACACTTTACAAAGACGGTGACACCATCGATAGTATCATTCAAAGAGCGGACAAAGCACTTTACAGTGCCAAAAGCGGTGGTAGAAATCGTATAGAATTTTTATAGGTCTCCTACAGTGTGTTTTTATACACGTTTGTAAAAGACAATCATAAATAGATATAGCCATTATAATTTATGATACAAATCATGTTATGTTATAATATCACTTTAAGTGAGCATATTATGATAAATAAATTTATATATATAACCGACAGTTTTCTTTGCAATAGATTGAAGGAAATAGTTGAAAAAACAGAACATAGCTTTCAAAACAGAGGCTTGAGCATCGATCTTTCCGAAGAGCTTGAAAGATTGGAAGAGGATTCTCTTGTTTGCAGAATAGGCAGCTGTTCAGCTTTTGAAAAAAATATTAAGATCAACATAAAAATGATACTGGGTATCTTTTTTGTAGCGATCCCTTTAATTGCTTTTACATCGATCACTTATCTACTAAACTTTGAATACAGCTATGCCTTTATACTCACATTCTCAGTCGCTCTGTTTTCGAGTATCAGAATGGAAAAGATCGTTAAACGATACACACAACTAAGGCACTTGACCTTAGCTTGCTAAACCTTATCTTTCTTGTTCCTATCGGAACGAGAAAACTCTTTCTCTCTTTTATAATAACAATTTTTCTGACCAAACATCTTTCGTTACACTAACGTTATATTTCGGTAGCTCTTTCGCAATAGTTGTACTATAGACTGCTTTCAAAAAAAAGAGGGCAATAATGTTTATATCTTCAAATGACATAGCAACTATCATGAGTCAGGAACTTACCGTACGTTTGAGTCAATGGATCAGTGCCAACACCCCGGTCAGGCATCAAAATGAACTTGGCTATGAGAATGCTATACGATTCGACATTGATGAAGCAATTGAGTTTTGCAAGATAAAAATGCAGCAAGACAACACTAAAAAAGAGTTCTTTCCGCACTTAGTCAAATTAAAAAATTGCCAAGTGCGTGGAATGTTCCAAAATGCCCGTTCAGCATAAACAAAACAAAATCACTTTGTTCTAAGTTTTTCCATTCCCATCGGAGACGATGGGAACGAGTATGGCTGTAGCAGTTATCCTAAGTGTAGGCACACTGCACAAGCCATCTAATAAAGGTTCGGTACTATCGTCCCATATGGGAAAAAACAACCTAAAAACCCAAAATTGTATAACTTTTTATAAAACTCTATTATAATGCAACAAAATATTATGAAGAGTGTAAATGACTGTAAAGATAACCAGTAACGCAAGAGTAAAAGACTATAGGTCCATACTGGGTAACACTGTGTCAATAGTAGAGGGATTTGACAATAAACTCTCTTTATATTGCGCAGATGCTAATATCTTTGTAAAAGCGATGATGGCCGGCAAAGGCTTTATCATCGAAGACACGACCTTAACAATTAATGATAATACATATAACACTATAAGCAGAGAAGATACTCTTTACGACAATGAGAAGGCTGTATGGTCAACTCAAATGACATACCATAGCGGCCATATGATACATTTTTATGAAGCCGACATAGACGGTCATATAAAAATCGATCCATTAGGAAGTAACGAAAAGTTGGTTTTTGGAGACATTTTCATACCAGATGGTTATGACCTGACCATATCTGAGATCGAACAGAGAGATGATATAGATTTTACAAATGCCAGGCAGTTGGCATTGACAAAGTTATTATTAGGCGATTCATATCATGTTGAAATAATTGACTAAATTTCCTCGTTCCCATCGGCGACGATGTGAACGAGGAGATCATTGTCAGACTACTTGTGCACTATGCCTGCACTTAGGATAACTGCTACAGCCATAAAACTCATTACCTCTGTTTACACCCTGCTTTGCAACACGTACAACCAGTGTACTTTTTTTGCCATAATCTCTAAGCTCTTATATTATTAGAAAATGGAATAAGCATAGGTACATCATTTTTATACGCTTCATACTCACTACCAAATGTCTTAACCAAATTTTTTTCCTCTAGATAGAGACCAATAAATACATATAAAGTCATCCCAAAGCTCAATATAAGATGGCTATACCCCATAGAAGGTGTTGCCCAAAGTCCAACCAATGTTCCTGCCTGAATAGGATGACGAACATATTTATAAAGCCATTTTTTTTGAAATACCACTTCTGGTTCCGGTAGGTTTTTTAAAGCCCTATACCCCTGATGCAGTCCAAAAAGTTCAAAGTGGTCTATCGCAAAAGTTGAGATAAACGCTACAATCCAACCAACCAAATATATAATTGTCATCGTCCAAAACCCTATATCACTTTGAAGATCCCAGACACTTCCTTCTATCGGTTGCCAAAAATAAAAAATAAGCAATAAACATAATGATGATGATACAGAATATGTAGCAGATTTAGTCGCAATTGAGAGACGTCCTAGAACCTTGTCTTTAAAAAAAGTTCGTGCCATAAGAGAGTGTTGCAAACCAAATAACAATAAAAGAGATATATCAATGATCACAGAAGTAGTAATATTATTAAAATCTCCTAGATCTATATTGATGGGCATAAATGGCCAAGGGTAGACCCATAAAATCAGAAGTGTTAATGTAAAGATAGACAATACATAACCTACAAATGAATAAGTGAAATTAAGATGTCTTTTCATTTATTTCCTTAGAAAACAGTAGCGACAGTATTAAAAAGTATTTTTGATGTGTCATGTTTAAAGTTTAACCAATGAATGCTTTATCTCTATTCTCTAGAGAAACGAGTAGGCTTTGTCAGATCACTTGAAATTTGACCCTAAAATTCCGTTTCAAGCCAACGGGTAGTCAATTACAATATCTCCTGAACCTCATAGCGCTGCTTCTGACTCTTTTCAAAGACCCAACGCTTCGTACTTAAGTTCTCTAAAAAAGTTTGATCATGGGTGATGAACACCAAAGCCCCTTCATATTCGTGCAGAGAAGCTTCCAGTGACTC
>JBATWM010000014.1:0-10627 GCA_049672605.1 Sulfurimonadaceae bacterium | reverse complement strand
TTACATAAAAGGATCAATAATGGGAAATATACCTCTTGATGTAGTGAGCAAAAAGGTAAAAAAATATTTTGTTAGATTAATAGCGAAGGTACATCGTTTTGAAAAAGAGCTCAAAAAGCAGTGATCTCGGAGCTTTATTGTCCAAGAGATATGATATAAAACAGGGGTGTCGTTACGACATAATCCCCTCAATAATATAAAAGATCGCCGCTGAAAGCAGTGCAGCTGCCGGAACAGTAATAATCCATGCCGCAACAATTTTCATAATAGCACTGCGTTTGACATATTTTGCTTTTTTAGCCCGTTTGAGATTTTTTTTCTCAACTTCGATCTTAGCCTCTTCTTCTTCAATAAGCAGTTTAAGCTCACTGATACGGGCTTTCTCATCGTCAGTTGTCTCCTCTTTGGCTTTAAGCTCTTTCATCTCAGACTTAAGCGTTTTCTTCTGCTGTTTGTCCTCTTGCAGCTGCTGCTCTTCCGCCTCAATGCGCTCTTGTTCCGTTGTAGTAGAAAGAAATTCTCGCAAAAAACCGACACCGAAGATACCACCGATAGCGATGTGTGTCGAGCTGACCGGAAGACCCAGTTGAGAAGCGATAATAACCGTGATCGCAGCTGCCATCGCAATAGAATACGCACGGATCTGGTTCAGCTCAGTGATCTCACTACCCACTGTCTTAATAAGTTTAGGGCCATACAGTGCAAGACCTAAAGAGATACCGATAGCACCCACCAACATTACCCACATAGGAATAGCTGCTTTAGAAGAGATACCGCTGCTCTGTACCGCATCAGCAACCGCTGCTAATGGCCCAATGGCATTTGCAACATCGTTTGCACCGTGCGCAAAGCTAAGCAGTGCTGCAGCAAAAATAAGAGGAATCGTAAAAAGAGAGTTTGCATCTTTAACACTGTTTTCAAGCTTAAGAGAGGCTCTTGCTATCTGTGGCTTGACAATAACATAGGTAATAACAGCAGCGATCAGACCGATAGTCAGACCTTGCATCAAGGTAGGTTTTTTAGTCACCTCCAAAGCAAAAGGCAAAATCGCATTTGCCGTATCCATAATACTTGGCCAGACCTTTTTAAGACCCTTAAGTGTCAAGTAGGTTGCAAAAGCAAAGGCCATGATCGATACATAGATCGGGACCATTTTACGCATTGCTGAGAGTCTGTCCTCTTTATAAAGGATCGTCTTTTTAATTGTATAAAGGAAAAGTGCTGCAATAACAGCACCTAAAACCGGTGAAATGACCCATGATGCAGCGATCTTGCCCATTGTTCCCCAAGAGACGATGCTAAAGCCGGCCGCCGCGATACCACCGCCCATAACACCACCGACGATTGAGTGTGTTGTAGAGACCGGTGCACCCACTTTAGTAGCAATGTTCAGCCAAAGACCACCGGCAAGAAGCGCTCCTGTCATCGCCCAGATAAACTCTGCTGTGTTTACAAATTGAGCGGGGTCGATGATCCCTTTTTTAATGGTACTGACAACATCACCACCGGCAATGATCGCCCCACCGGCCTCAAAGATAGCGGCAATAATGATCGCGCCGCCCATCGTAAGTGCTTTAGAACCAACAGCAGGACCAACATTATTGGCAACGTCGTTAGCACCGATGTTCAAGGCCATATACGCCCCAAAAAGAGCTGCAATCGCTAAAAAGGCATGATTAGCTGCTCCCTGATCAATAGCAAATGCGTACCATAGGACCATGGTCAAAAATACGAAGGCAATCCCTAAACGTAAAAAGTCAGTCTGAGAACTCTCTACCGCCTTTTTTTCCATCTTTTTAACTGTGTGGATATCCATCTTTACACCTTAACTTATATTTTTGTCATTTTAGAGCTATCGATCTCAATAACAGTATGGACATTACCTCGCGGGTTGTAGTCAGCAACGACCTTAATATACTTAGGTTTTAGTTTACGCTCTAAAAGCTCATAGATCTCATTAGCACTGTTTTCATGTGAGACATGTTTATCGCGAAATGAGTTGATATAAAGCTTGATTGCTTTTAACTCAACTACATATTCATCCGGTGTGTACTCTAGATAGATCGTTGCATAATCAGGATAGCCACTGCGCGGACAGAGACATGAAAACTCCGGGAGTGTCATCTTGATAAGATAATCACGTTTGTGCACATTTGGCCAGATCTCAAGATCTTTTTCAGCATCAAACTCATTTACAATTTTTTCGCCATATTTCATTTATGAACCTTTATATTAGTTAATTTTTTCTAGCTCTTCTAGTGATGCAATTCTACCAAGATAGTTGCCTTGAACGAAATCAATACCAAGTGATGACACGATCTTCTCTTGAGACCCATCTTCTATCATACGAATCCAACTTCGCAGACCCAAGCCCTGCGCCACAACATTTAGCCCTTTGACGATGTCTTGGTACTCTTTCTCTTTGATATGTTTGCCATAGGTGTTGTCAAATCGAAGCACATCGACTTTTAGGTCTTTCAAAAAAGTCATACTGCTTTTAAAGGCGCCGAAATTGTCGATCGCAATAAAAATTCCCAGTCGTCTATACGCTTGTAATAGCTCGTTATAGCGTTTAGGGTGGTCATAATAGTCATTTTCACTCAAGATAAACATAATTCGTCCGCGTGCTGACTCATTGTTGCTCAGTAGTGTCAATGCTTTTTCTAAAAAGCTGTTGTTGCGCACTGATGATGGTGAAAGTGAAAATGCCAATATAAGGTTATGCGGTACATTTTCAGAGACTTTGACCACTTTTTCCAAGATCATCTCATCATAGGTACGTGTCAGACCCAAACGATCGATCACCGGCATAAATTTGTTTTGATGAATGATCTTGCCCTCATCATTGATCAGTTTTACACTCGCTTCAAGCATACTGGCTGTCTCTTTCTCATCAACGATCTGAAACATCAGAGAAAACGACTGTTTTTGAATGGCATGAATGACTGAAGCTTCCAACTCTGTTGGATCGATCTCATCTTCATCTATTTGCTGTTTATGTACTAATTTTTCTTCTGATACATCAAAAAGACGGGTTGTCAACTGATCGATATCACGTGAATATTTTGTGTCGACAATAGCGGATGAAAGACTGATCTCGATCTCATCAATGGTTCTATTTTGAAATTTCAGACACATCAGATCAAGCAGGTTTTGATAACGCTCTTTAGTCCCAGGCAGACCGATCAAAAAGTCAGAACCTTTATAGTGGCCTATCGGAAAACGTTCGATCTCTTTCTCTTTTAAAAAAGTACCTATCCACTGCCCTACTTCATAAAGGACCCTGTCACCCTTTTTGACCCCGTATCGACTATTGATATCGGTCAGATTACGGACAGAGACCAGAAGAATTGTATAAGGCCCTTTTTCAATCTGTTTTTTAAAATAGTTATTCAGATATTCACGGCTAAAGGTGTGCGTAATAGGGTCAGTAATACGCTCTTCTTGACCTTGATAGATAAGATAGAATATATAGTAGATCATCACCACAAAAGCAGAGATCGCGATCACAATAAAGAAAACAGGTATGGTATCGTCACCAAAAGAAAAAAAACTGATTAATATAATAATAAAAAGAAGAAAAATAGGCAGACCCATACGAAGGGCCAGTTTAAAACGAAGGGCTCGCTCTTTCTCTTCAGGCAGAAGCATCTAAGACCTAAACGTCCAGGTGTTTTACATCTTTAGCGTGTTTTTCGATGTAGTTACGACGCGGCTCAACCTCGTCACCCATAAAGAGTGTAAAGGCATCGCTTGCTGCTTCGGCATCTTCGATGTTAACACGTAGAAGAACACGATTTTCAGGTGTCATCGTTGTCTCCCAAAGCTGCTCCGGATTCATCTCACCAAGACCTTTGTAACGCTGGATATAAGAGCCTTTTCTTGCAAACTCTTTGACCTCTTCGAGTATCTCTATGATGTCACCTTCAAGAGCGATGTCCCACTCTTTGATCTTCTCAAAAACATACATTGCTTCTGTAAAGTGAGGCGCTGAGAAAAGATCATCGTTGACTTTAAGCTCTTCCATACCACCATCAGTCTGCACAAAAAGATGGATCTCTTCCTCTGTCACTAATTTAGAAAGAACATTATTACCTTTATCAGATAAGAATTTCTCTATCTCAACCATCATTTTTGTAGAATCAAGACCAATCAGATCTGGATTTTCAATAAAGTGTCGGATTAGTGAAACTAGCGCATAACGACGTTCAAGAGCAATAAGGGAACCTTGATAGTGATCGACCATTTTAAAAAATGAGACCAGGTCATTATGACCAACACCTTCAACCTCTAATGATTCGATTCCATTATCAATTAAGTAGGTATTCATCTCACTATCATCTTTAAAGTAGATCTCTTTTTTACCTTTTTTGTAACGGTAAAGCGGTGGCTGAGCAAGGTAAAGGTAGCCGTTTTCAACGATCTTTGGAAGATAGCGGAAAAAGAAGGTCAATAGAAGTGTCTGGATGTGTGAACCGTCGACGTCAGCATCGGTCATGATGATGACTTTGTGATAACGGATCTTCTCTTCATTAAACTCCTCGCCGATACCACAGCCAAGAGCCGTAATCATATTGGTGATCTCTTCTGATTTCAGGATCTTATCAAGACGTGCTTTTTCAACATTGAGGATCTTACCTTTAAGAGGCAATATCGCCTGGAAAACACGGTCACGACCCTGCTTGGCTGAACCGCCCGCAGAGTCCCCTTCCACTAGATATATCTCAGAGATCGTTGCATCTTTGCTTTGACAATCAGCCAGTTTGCCCGGAAGTGTTCCAACACTCATCGAGTCTTTACGGCGTGTAAGGTCACGTGCTTTTTTCGCCGCATCACGGCCTTTTGCTGCTAGAAGTGCTTTTTGAACAATGGCTTTTGCTTCATTAGGGTTCTCTTCAAAATATTTAGAGAGTTTTTCATAGGTGAGTTTCTGTACCAACGGACGTACGTATGTGTTACCGAGCTTACCCTTGGTCTGACCCTCGAACTGCGGTTCAGGAACACGTGCAGAGACGATACAGATCAATCCCTCTGTTGAGTCTTCTCCGGAGATAGAGACATCTTTCTCTTTAGCATTTCCGTTGTTTTTGTTATAAGTAGAGATAACACGCGTCAGACCGGCACGGAAACCGGCCTCGTGTGTACCGCCGTTTGGTGTACGGATATTATTGACAAACGAGTAGAGTTTTTCATCATAAGTGTCATTGTACATGAAAGCAATGTCCACTTCGATATCTTCTATTTTGTCAGAATAGCTGTACGGTGCAGCAACTTGTTCACGCTTATTAATATCCTGAACATACTGCAAAATACCACCTTCAAAGTGGTACGTCTCTTCATCACCTGTTCTTTCATCTTTAAAGATGATCTTTATCTGTGGATTCAGATAAGCCAACTCTTTAAAACGTTTAGAAAGATATTCATATTCAAAAATAATTGTTTCGGTAAAAATTGATGGATCTGGTCTAAATTCGATAGTGGTACCGTGTTTACGTGTATCACCGATCACTTCAATAGCAGCAGTAGGAATACCTGCTTTAAAGTTTTGTTCATGAATCTGGCCATCACGATGAATCGTCATCTTAAGATCACCACTCAGTGCATTTACAACAGAAACACCAACCCCGTGGAGTCCACCGGAGACTTTATAGGTATCTTTATCGAACTTACCACCGGCATGCAGGACAGTCAAAACAACTGTTGCAGCAGAGATGTTTTCAGTCGGGTGCATATCAGTAGGAATACCACGACCGTTATCAGAGACTTTACAAGTACCCTCTTTAGTCAGTGTTACTTTGATGGTATCACAGTATCCTGCCATCGCCTCATCTATCGAGTTATCTATGACTTCATAGACAAGGTGATGCAGACCGCGATGACCGGTGTCACCGATATACATCCCTGGACGTTTTCGTACTGCTTCTAGTCCTTTTAGGACCTTAATATTACTTGCACCGTAATTTTGTTCTGCCATGCCTGCTCCAATGCTCTTTTCAATGTATCGATGTATATGAAAAAATTTGCTCTTATATTAGCGTATAGTTGCCTAAAAAACGATTAAAAGATATATTTGATATATTTGTTGAAATTGAAAGAAAATTGATTAGAGAGAGTTTCTAGGTCTTTAGGACCTAGTATAGATAAAACTAGATGACGATCGGCATAACAATTGTCTTAAAATTTTCATCTTCTAAAACAAAAGGCATGTTAGGTTCATTAAGACCAATAGTAAATTCGCTGTTTTTAGTCTGGCCGATAAAATCTAAAACATAACGACTATTGACAGCCAGCATAAACGGTGTTTCAAATCCTGTTGGGAACTCTATTTCAGTTTTTGCTTCAATGTTATCATCACTAAGTGATTCAAATTCAATGGCATTCTGTGTAAATGTTATTTTCAGATCATTAGAGATAGTCGTGATCTGTTTAATAGCATCGATCATTTGTGCTTTTGGTAAGAACATCGTTTTAGAGATCTCTTTAGGAACAATACGTGTGTAATCAGGGAATTTACCGTTGATCAGTTTGGTAAAAAAGAGGTATTGATCAGATTTGATGATCAGGTAAGTATTGTCGTAGTAGATCTCAATATTGTTAAAAAACAATTTTTGGATCTCTATAATCGCTTTTTTAGGAACGATAATTGAAAGTTCTGTCTCATTGGTGTTAGTAACTTTTACAATAGCTAAACGACGAGTATCCGTAGAAACAAAGTTAATACCTTCATTTTTTATATCGATCAATGCACCATTAAGTTCAAATTTCGGATTATTAGTGTCAGTTGAAGGTGTGATTTTTTTAAGTGATTCTATTAAAAGTTGAGAATCGATCTGTATTTTTGGTTTGTCACTATATTCAGGAAATGATGGGAATTCGTTTGAATTAAAAGTAGGCAGTTTAAAGTTTGAACGACCTTGTTGGATATGTAAAGTATTTTGTACACTCTCTAAAATAACTTCACTGTCTTTTAAAATACGAATAATATCAAGCAGTTTTTTACCATTAGCAGTAATTGAACCACTCATCTCTACAGAGACTTGATCACTTTCTATAACAAGACCTACTTCATAGTCAGTAGCTTTAACTACAAGCTTTGCACCTTGAACTTCAAAAGAGATATGAGAGGTAATCTGTGATGTATCTTTTTTTTCAAGAAAAGGTTGTACATGAATGAGCATGTTTTCAAGAACAGATTTTGCAATAGCGATTCTCATCGAAATTCCTTTTTATTATAATAAAATTTTAGTAATAGTAATAAACCCCTGTGTAAAGGTGAAAACTATTAGTTAAGCCCGATATACAGTGCTTGTTTGATGTGAATAAGCGTTTAGACTTTATTCACATTTATTCACTTCCAAGATTATATCTTTTTTTTTATACAGTTCCAACAATAAAAAACGAGTATTTAAATTTTAGACGGTGAATTTAAAATTTTGATGGAAAATTATCTATATTATTCTTGAATTGAAGTGGTTATTTTATTGGTTAGCTCATCGATCTTGACTTTAAAGTCTTCATCATTTTTAAGCAGTTCATTGATTTTTTTCATAGTATGACTGACAGCTGTGTGATCTTTCATTCCAAAATATTTGGCAAGTTCAGGCATTGACATAGGGGTAAGTTCACGGGCCAGGTAGATGGCAATACGACGCGTGTAGACGATGTTTCGGCTGCGGTTTTTAGATTTTATCTCTGATGGCTTGACGTTGAGTTCTTTTGCTACCATACTCATAATAAAGTCGATAGAGATGTTGTCGCGTTTCTCTTGCAGGGTCTCTTTGAGGACGTTTTGTGCAAATTCGATAGTAATAGGCTGGTGCATCAGCTGTGCATAAGCGTGAAGTTTAGAGAGGATACCCTCTATTTCACGGACATTGCTTTCAATGATTGTTGCAATATACTTAACAACATCCCCGTCAATGTTAATACGGTTGATCTCACACTTTTTCTGAATGATAGCGATCTTTGTCTCAAGTTCAGGTGGTTGAATGTCAGCGACCAAACCCCACTCAAAACGGCTTTTGAGACGATCTTCAAGCCCGGCGATCTGTTTAGGTTTTTTGTCGGCTGTCATAATGATCTGTTTGTGTTCATTACGCAGGGCTTCGAAGGTGTGGAAAAACTCCTCTTGGGTCTGGACCTTGTTGCTTAGAAACTGTATGTCATCAATAAGAAGTACATCACATTTACGGTATTTGTCTTTAAAACGGTCCATCGTCTTGTTGCGCATGTGGGAGGTAAAGTCATTTAAAAACTGCTCAACTGAGGTATAGATGACACTTTTGCCCTGATGTTGCAGTACGTTACCAACGGCTTGCATCAGGTGGGTCTTACCAAGACCAACACCCCCATAGATAAAAAGCGGGTTATAGAGCTCACCCGGTTTTTCACTGACACTTTTAGCGGCAGAGTAAGCAAACTGGTTGGATGAACCTGGAACATAGTTCTCAAAGGTGTAAGATGGGTTTAGAAGAGAGTGTTGGGTCTTTTCAGGACTTATCTGTGCTTTAGCAGCAAGATTCCCTTTTTTAGCCGATTTGAGTTCAATACTGACTAAGGTCTTTGTTCCTGTTTTAACTTCAAAGAGGTGCGCGATCTTTTCGGAAAATTTTCGTTTGATATAACTGACGATTAAAGCATTAGGCGCATAGTAAACAGCGTAATTACTTTTAGACTGTATGGTAGAGAATCTAAGTTGTTTGATGTAACGATTATAATCGATCTCAGATATCTCATCTTTGAGTATTAGTAAGATCTCTTGACCGATATTCATAGCTACCTCTTTTTTCTATTTTTAGCATATATAATTGTATCTCTACGACCCACTTTTACCTTGAAACGTTCCTGTGAATAGTCGGTGAAATTATATGTGAATAATACACTACTTTTCCTATATTGTGGTAAAATCAGCATGTGAATAAAAGTTATTCACATTGTGAATAACCTATATAGAGTAGTAACAAAGAGAGATATGAAAACAATTTTAGGAATCGATCCGGGTACTCGGAATATGGGTTATGCTGTTATTGGATTAGAGAAGGGAAAACTGGTGTTGATCGAAGCAGGTCTGATCAAGATGAAACAAGATGATCTTCAGTTCCAGATACCGCAGATGGTAGAGGGGTTAGACCAGATCTTTTCAAAACATAAAATCGATGAAGTAGCGATGGAAGATATTTTCTATGCCCATAATCCGCAGACCGTTCTTAAGCTTGCACAGTTTCGAGGGGCCATCATGCTCAAACTGCTCCAGGAGTTCGGTCAATTTTCAGAGTACACCCCCTTGCAAGTCAAACGTGCATTAACAGGCAAGGCAAAAGCAGCTAAAGAACAAGTTGCTTTTATGGTCCAGAGGCTTTTGGGAATAAAAAAAGAGATAAGACCCTTGGATATTTCTGATGCGATGGCGGTAGCCATTACCCATGCGCAGCGTGTAAAGCTTGAGAAGAAATAGGGTCCAAAATGTTTGTTAGGCTTTTTCTCGTATCGTTGATGAGTATACATCTATTTGCAGAGATAAAAGAGAACAGTGTGTTTGTCTACAACTGTTCAGATGATTACAACTTTGTTGTTAAAGTCGAACAAGAAGAAGCTTGGCTCTTTCTGCCATCAAAAACAGTAAAAGCTGCGCAGCAAATAAGTGCTTCGGGTGAAAAGTACAGTGTAGGTGATGTCCTCCTTTGGAGTAAAGGCTATGAAGCTGTTTTAAACGTTGGAACGAAAGAGTACCGGTGTAAAAACGATGGTATTTCTGCAATTTGGGAACGTGCCAAACTAAGTGGTGTTGCGTTTCGTGCTATAGGCAACGAACCGGGTTGGATCTTGGAGATCACTTCAGACAAAAAAGTGATGTTTCTAACTAATCTTGGACAAGACAAAACCTATTTTGAGATAATAGAGAAATTTTCCGATCATAACTCGACAGAGTATGAGATGCGATCGCAAAACAATGTACTGCATGTCCGCATAGAAAACAGACCTTGTCAAGATACGATGGTCGATAGGGTTTATGAATCTACAGTCTATATAGCTTTTGACGGTGTGAACTTAAGAGGTTGCGGCAGAGCACTTTATTAGTGAACCACAACTGATTTTGGCCCTCAATTTCTTTGTAATATTAAACTTTATCAACTACTCTTTCTTTTTCACGACTCGGCATTTAGTACCTCCCTGTATTGTGCTTTAGCACTTTATCTCCGCAAAAAAGAGAAACAAAAAAACTCTCGTGACGGCTTCGAGCCCGATAACTATCGGGTACCTTCCTTTCATTCGTTCTCTTTCTAAAAATCCCTAACTTGTTGCGCTCAAACAATAGGAGTAGCTAGGCTACGAGTCGTGAAAAAGTTTGCTCATCATAATTTAAATAAAGAGTTGAACCCAGTATTCATAAAAACTATAAAGATATTTTGCAGCTGAAAGTAGAATAAGTGATATAACTAGAGGTGTATAAAGAGGGCTCTTAAAGAAAAAATAGATACAATCAACGAATTATAAAAGAGCGAGGTAATAGGTATGCATGTTGAGTTTTTAGAGGTAGCAAGCCCCTCCAATACAGCAGTTTCAGCAGCACGTACCTGTTACTTCCCCAACGGCATCGTACCTCCCGAAAAGTCTGAAGGATGGGAGC
>JBATWM010000013.1:0-3714 GCA_049672605.1 Sulfurimonadaceae bacterium | reverse complement strand
CCAATATCTTTGCACGAAAACGGATCTCCCTTCAATGTGACGCGGTACTCATTACCAGAGAAGAAGCAAAATTCACACCGGCGATGGTACAGTTTAGTGAGAAATTCGGTGATGAGATGATAGGGATGTTAATGAAGATGGGCGATTTCAACCTCTATGAACTGACAAGTATACAGGGTGAAGCGACCTTCGGTTTTGGCGAAGCCTACAGTGTCGGCGGGGAAAATGGAGAGATGCTCCTGCCACGGAAAGGCGGCAGCGGGCATAAATAGGCTCTTTAATACTCTATCATTTTACTTTTTTGTCACACATTTATTATCTGTCTCTTGTCTTCTTTTGAATGTCTTTAGTAGAGGTTATGTCACTTTTTTTCTTTGCGTGCACAAAGAAAGAAACTAACGAAAAAAAGAAAGTGCAATACCCTCCGGGCACTATTCACTGTTCTGAAACTCTAACTTTAAACCTCCATACATTTTGGCACGCCTGCCAAAATTAAACTCTAGACGCAATTACGTATGACCTGCTACGACACAATAAGTACAAACTTACTAACAATACAAACAGGGATTAAAACAAAGTTTTAACATTAAAATAGATGCGTTACCGCTTTGCTTTTTTCGCAACATCTACAGAGCAAGGCGTAGTTAGATTACTTCCGTTAAGAAAACGCATTGAACGTAGTGACCCGTGCGTTTTTAGGAAGGAATTTAACGGAGACTTGGTAGTCGACAGCTCGTCGACCTCGCAGCCGTTGTGAGAGCTTTTTTGCGTACTTTTTTTGCGGAGAAAAAAAGTATGAGAGAAGGTCCACAAGATTGAAATTTCAACAAAAGTTGTCTAGACTAAAAAACTTGTAGGTTGCCATCTTCACAGTAACGACAGCATGAAAGTCGTTAGTTTTTCACCTTACTCAATGACGGCGAAAACGCCTTGGTACTGACCTGAACACGCTCACCGATAACAAAAGATGCAGCCTCATCAGCATCCAGTACCACCTCAACGATCTGCTGCCCGATCGCCACAACTGCGATGTGAATAACATCGGCCTTGACGATGTCGAGCAGTTCGCCCGTAAGCGAGAATTTCTGAGAACCTTGGGTCTGCATCAACACCTCTTTGGGGCTACCGTCCTGCATCACCTTCCCCTGATCGAGCACAATCACACGATCGGCCAGTCGGTAGATCTCACTGGGGTCGTGCGAGACCATGATGGTTGTCGTTCCAAACTCTTTGTGCAGTTTTAAAATATCGTGCTGCAGCTTGGTGCGCATGGCGGGGTCTAGCGCCGAAAGCGGTTCATCCATCAGCAGGAGTTTAGGCCGGTTCATCATCGCGCGGCAGAGCGAAACCCGCTGTTTCTGGCCGCCGCTGAGCGTTGCAGGCAGACGCTCTTTTAGCTCGGAGAGTTCTGTCAGCTCCAGTAGATGTTTCGCCAAGGCTCTGTCTCCGCTGACATAGAGCAGGTTCTCCTCCACGCTCATATTGGCAAAGAGGGCATAGTCCTGGAAGACAAAGCCGATACCGCGTTTTTGCGGTGACAAAAGTCTGGTTCGGTTTTGCCAACACTCACCGCTAACACGTATAACACCCTCACCTTTTTCTAGTCCCGCCAAGATACGCAGCAGCGTTGTTTTACCGCTGCCGCTTCTGCCTGCTAACGCTACAAACGCATGCTCTTTGATAGAGAGTTTCAGGTTCAGATCCATCTCTCCGGCGCTGCCCTGCAGTGTTTTACTAATCTTAATCTCGATCATTATCGTATTCCAATGCGTCTGTTGTGACGCTGGTTAAAGAGGTAGACACCCAGCAGTACGACAAAACTGAGCACTAACATGATGGCACTGTAGATGTGGGCCTGTGAGTAATCCATCACCTCGACAAACTCATAGATCGCCACCGAAGCCACCTTGGTCTCACCCGGAATAGAGCCACCCACCATCAACACCACACCAAATTCGCCAACCGTATGGGCGAAGGTGACGATAAGCGCCGTTAGCACTGCCGGTTTAATGTTGGGCAGTGCGACCCGCAACAGTGTCTGGAATCTGCTCTTGCCTGCAATGTAAGAGGCCTCTAACATGTTTTTGTTCAGAGACTCGAACCCGCCTTGCAGCGGTTGTACCATAAAAGGAAAAGAGTAAAAACAGCTGGCGATGACAAGACCCGTAAAATTGAAGACCAGCTTGATACCGAAGGTCTCTTCAAAAAAGGCGCCTATCGGTGAATTTTGCGAGAGTGCAAAAAGAATATAAAAGCCCAAGACCGAAGGCGGAAGGACAATAGGTAGTGATGTGACGGCTTCGACAAAGGGCTTGCATCTGCATCGTGTCTGGCTCAACCACCAGCTGATCGGCATGGCAACAATAAAAAGAATAAAAGTTGTAATACCTGCCAGTTTAAAAGAGAGCAGAAACGGTTCAAAGTCCAAGGCTGTAAAATCCACTATAGCACCTCCAGGATAGAGAGCTCGCTCGATTTGATAAGCGCCACGATCTCATCCCCAACAGCCAACTGCATCTTCAGCGCTGACTCACGGGTAATAATGCTCTCCAAGAGATGACCTTCAAACATAAATTTAACGCTGCAGAGCAAGGCACCCAGGTCAATACGTTCTATTTTTACAGGAAGCTGGTTGGAAATACTCATCATCGGATTGAGCTCTTTTGCCAAGGCGATGTTGGTCGCTTTAGCCCCCAGGAGAACCTTAGTGCCAACACTAACACTCTCATTCAACTCTAACGCCATCATGCGCATGGGCTGACCTGCCACGTCAAAACTGACAATGTTAATCGTATCAGCGCTCTGTATGTCAGTAATGGTTGCGCTTAGCTTGTTCATGAGATGATATACCCGTACTTTTTTAAGATCGCTTTTGCTTGCTCGCTGAGAATAAAATCATAAAAAGCTCTGTACTCTCTATTATCCTCTCCGTATTTTAGTAGAACAACTCCCTGTTTGATGGGCGTGTAAAGCGTTGGATCGACCGGAGCCCAGTTCACGTTCTCTCTGTACTGTACCATTTTTGGACTGTAAAGTGAAGAGTTCGCGATAATCCCGATATCAGCCGCTGTAACAGCATAAGAGACGGTCTGTGAGATGGATTCTCCATAGACAAATTTTGTTTTGATCTCATCGTATATCTTGGCGTTTTTCATCGCTTCTACAGCGGCTTTACCATAGGGCGCAGTCTTGGGATTCGCTATAGCGATTTTTACGACTTTTTCATCTCTGAGAAGATCTATCCCTTTAGAAAAATCTTGTCTCTTTACACTCAGATACGCCAACGCCCCTTGCGCATAGACAACGGGTTTGGTGATGGCGATCTTATCATTGTAAAGCGCCTCAGGATACTTCATATTGGCGGACATGAACAGCCCGTAAGGGGCACCGTTTTTGATCTGAGCCGTAAGTTTTCCGCTGCTGCCGAGGGTAACCTGTACTTTTGTTTCAGGACTGAGTTTGGTGAACTCTGTTTTGAGTTCATCGATGGCGTAACTGACGTTAGCCGCTACGGCAATATTGATGGTGCCGCCAAAGAGTGTGACTGACATCAATAAAAGTAAAACAAGTGCTTTTGACATGATCTCCCCTTTAAAACAGATAATTTATCTCGAAACGGCTATCCAAACTGTCCGCATCGGTTTTCTCGGTATCGGTATATCCCAGTCTCAAACGCCACTGCAGATCGACCATCCCCGGAATATTTTGTACAAA
>JBATWM010000012.1:0-14132 GCA_049672605.1 Sulfurimonadaceae bacterium | reverse complement strand
AAGTAAAAGTTCTAGCTTCGGCGCATCTTGCACTGAAGTTCACCTCTCGACGTACCGATGTACGCCTTCGGATTCACTTCCGTACAACCTGCACCAAATCTGAAACTTTTATGAGTTCAGTTTTGTTTTAGATGAGCTTCGCCATCTTTTTAGAATCACGAATCACGAATCACGAATCACGAATCACGAATCACGAATCACGAAATTACTATCGTCGTTTAGGCTTGTCTGCCCCTCCACTTTTTCGATCGGCTATTCTTTTCTCCATATTCAACTTCTTAAAACAGCTTTGACAGATGGCGTATTTGCTGTCGAGCGGCAGAGGCTTTGTACACTGGCGGCATCGCGGGACGAAGTGACTCTGTTTGAGTGAGTTTTCAATGAAAGTGTTCAGTTTTACACGCGACTGTTTTGCCTTTTCGGCATCGAAAAAGTACTCTTCAAAACGGTAGCTCAACCACAAATAGAGTGAGATCTCTTTGACATAGTCTTCCGCCTCCAAAAGCTCTTCCATACTGTTGGCAAAGCTTCCTAAATTGCTTGGCGGAAGGTAGGGTATGAACTCATCTTTTTCCAGCAGGTGCAGGTAGCGTTCATAGGCAGTCACGATAAACGGTGAACGCAAGGTCAGTGGGGCACAGGCCAGGTGGAACTTTGTAGGAAGGTCTAAGTCATAGCCGTCAACGATTTTGGCGGCTTCTAGCATATCTTCTAGGTTGGCCGCGCGGAATGGGCCGTTGAACTTCATGTACTTGACAAAAAAGTTTAAGATCTCTTCGAGAGAGTTCTCCTCCAAGATGCCGCCAACGAGTTTAATGTGCTCCAGGTTGGCCATGACATTAAAGGGTATCTTGATAGGCGGCGGTGTCTGAGCGAAGGTCGTTTGAAGCTGGTTGAGCACTTCTGGGCGAAGCGAACCGACATACCCTTTTTCATGCAGACCGTATCGTCCTGCCCGACCTGCTATCTGCTGTACTTCTGTCGCAATGAGCGGGCGTTGGCTGACACCGTCAAACTTGTCGCCGCGTGAGAAGAGAATGGTCTTTATGGGGAGGTTTAGCCCCATTGCGATGGCGTCGGTTGCAACAAGGACCTCTGTCTCACCCTCACGAAAACGACGCGCCTCTTCGCGTCTGACCTCCGGGGAGAGGTTTCCGTAAACGACACTGACACGGTAGTTTTTGGAGAGCTGCTGTTTTAGCCTAAGGACGTTGGCCCGTGAAAAGGCGATGACGGCAGTGGCCGGTCTGATCTCGCTGAGCGGTGTGGCATGAGTGAGCATCTCAAGCGGGTTTTTGCGTTCAAATTCAATGATCTCCAGCGGTTCATTAAGATACTCTGCCAAGGCAACAATAGCCTCTCTACAGTTCGAAGAACCCGTCATGATGATGGTCTTTGCAGGGGCGCCGATGATGGCATTTGCCCATGCCCACCCGCGGTCGCGGTCGTCGATCATCTGGACTTCATCGATGACACAGACATCCACGTCCATCTCAAAGTTAAGCATCTCTATAGTGGAAGAGATGTGGGTCGCGTCTTCATGAAGAAGCTGCTCTTCACCTGTTATCAAAGAGCTCGCAACACCGTCTTTTTTGAGTGATTCATACCCCTCCAGAGCCAAGAGACGAAGCGGTGCCAAGTAGTAACCTGTGTCTGCTTTTTCCAGCGCCTTCATCGCCTGATAGGTCTTGCCGCTGTTGGTAGGACCGATGTGCAAGACGAGTTTGCGGCGGAGCTCACGTGCCAGAGGAAAGAGGTTTTTAAAGTCGCGAATGGTGCGGGCAAGGAGCTGCTGGCGCTGATGTTTTAAAAGGGCCTCATGGATAGAGTCGCGAAAACGGGACAGCGTTCGCTTGGCAATTTTTTTTGAGATCAGCAGGTCAGCGTGGAGTTGTGGAAGAAGAACATCCAAAACCTTTTCAGTGACCTCTTCATCACTCATCTGCAGGCTGGATGCAGCCTCTTTTGCACTCTGCAGTACCTCAGAAAACTCACGGTGAAAATGCTCTTCATGTTCGAGCTGCTCTTTTTGAACCTGTGTATAGAGAGTGAGCTCTTGAGCATTCCAGATGCGTTGAAGGGTCTCTTTTTTCGGTAACAGTATATGTAGTTCGTAACGCAGTGTTTGCTGGGTATGCTGGGGGCTAAACTCTGCTTGAACACCCAAGATCATCTCTGTCATTGTTTGAGAAAGTTCACTAAGCGGCACCAACGGTGCAAAGATACGTTTCAAGATAGCATCACTCAGTGCTACTGTTGTAACCTCTTCGTTGGGTTCAGCTCGTTTGATCGCAGCGATGATCTCATCTTTTGAGAGGTATGGATGTGGCGACGGTATGCTCTCCAGAAAAAGTGTCAACTCTTTTTGTTTGAGCTCTGTTATCTCTGTTTTTGCTTCTGTTAGTGCCGTAACGATCTCTTCGGTTGAACGTTCCTGCAAAAAATTAAACGAAAAGGCTTTGGTGCGAAGAGGTTGGATCTTGTGGAAGCTTTCACCCTCAACCTCGTAGAGAAGAGAGGCGTTGAATTCCAGTCGGTTCTCAACGTCAAAAACCCCTTGGACACTCTTCTCTATTTGTGTTCGTTTCTTTTCAAAACGGATATGCTCCAGTTTGCTTTGAAGTTTATAGAGATTTATCTTCTTCGTTCGCACATCTGAAAATGACTGATGAAGCTCGATTGCTTCTTCTTTGGTGAGGTCTGGTATCTCCAGTAGAAGCTCTTCTATCTTTTCTGCACGTTCATCATGGTGGGGTTTTGGTTTTGAGGGGAGATAGATCTCTTCATTGGCTCTGAAAAATTCAACAATACGACGGCGTATCTCAAGGTCGGCTTCCGACCAGAGTGTGCGGTAGATGCGAACCAGGTTTTTTTTGGAGAGATCCTCTGTAACGATGCCAAGAGCCTGAGCAAGCTCTATAAGGGTTGCTTCACTTACACGATCGATCCCCGCATCAAAACCATCTTCGCCAAAATAGTAGCGGATGGTCTGGTTTAATTTTATAAATTTTTTCTTATTTGACATAAAAGAATCATAGCGGAAAAAGGCTATAGATGGCGACAGTCAGAACAGTTTTTGCACTCTATTTTATGCCAACCCTTTAAGGTGAGCGCCGGAGCTGAAATTTTGTGTATAACTTGATATCAAAGTAATGAGAGTAAAAAGCTTGGATAGAATTTTAAAAAAGAGATAAAGTACAAAAATGAACAACGATTTTCCTGATGAGTGGACACAAGAGCAGTTTATGCGTGAAAAAGAGCTCTTGGAAAAAGAGGGTGTAAAAGTGCTGTTGATCGACACTGTTTTGACACCGATCGAAAAAGCCGATACCGTAGTCTACAACCCTTTCGAACTCCAAAAAGAGCCAGAGGGTTCGGTCTTTGTCTTTTACTGCGATACCGGCAAGGCAACGCAAGACCGTCTTAACGAGTACCGTGCAAAATTCCCTAAGTATCACTGTGTCTCTTTGCGTGGCGGACGCGGGTATTGGCGTAAGAACATGCAGCTTCTTCCCGATAGAGAAGCGGCATGTGAGCTGCCAAAGGCAGAGGATGAGTGAGGATTACACCGAGAATTTGGATCGATTTGTTCAGTGTCTGGATGAAGAGCGCTTTTATGATGCGCATGAAGCCTTGGAAGAGGTCTGGTTTCCGCGCCGCTTCGAAGATGATCAGGAGATGAAGTTGTTAAAGGGTTTCATAAACGCAGCGGTCTCTTTTGAGCTTACTAAACGCGGCCGTCCAAATCCGGCTACAAAGGCGTGGGGCAATTATGAGAAGTACCGTCCGCTTTTAGAGGCGTTCAAATCTATGAACACACCTTCCTATAAACGTTTAGCCCTTCGTGTAGAGCATATGCGACAAGAACGGTTAGAGTCGTAACCGTTTGAAAGTGTGATGTAAGAAAGTATTCTTTTGATAGAATAGTTACAAACTACTTTAATCAGGAGCGCGAAATGGAAAACTTGGACGTCAACAAGTATTGGGATATGGCTATTCAGAACGGAGCTGAATATGGTCTAAATATCATCGGTGCTGTTATCATCTTTTATGTCGGTAAAATGGTATCAAATGGACTGCGCAACCTCGTTGAAAAGGCGTTGAAGCATCAGAATGTCGAAACGACATTGATAGAGTTTGCAGGCAGTGCTATCTATTACGGTCTGATGGCTGTTGTTCTGCTGGCGGCTATCAGCAATATCGGGATTCAGACGACCTCATTTATGGCGATTCTCGGTGCTGCCGGTTTAGCCGTTGGTTTGGCACTCAAAGATACACTTTCGAACATCGGTTCTGCTGTTGTTATCTTGGTTTTCCGCCCCTTTAAGGTCGGTGATTATATCAATGCCGGCGGGGCAGAGGGTACTGTCGATAGAATCAGCCTCTTTACCACAACCATCAGCCCTGTTGACAACCGTATGATCATTGTGCCGAACTCGGCGATCACGGCAGGAAACATTACCAACTTCTCTTCTAAGGCTGTCCGTCGTGTAGACCATGCCGTAGGTATCGGTTATGGAGAAGACATTAAAAAAGCTAAAGAGGTGATGTACTCTGTAATTGAGAAGAGCGCACACACTATCAGTGATCCTGCGCCATTGGTCGCTGTTACCGACCTTGGTGACAGCAGTGTCAACTTTACGGTACGCGCCTGGGTCAACTCTGCTGACTATTGGACAGCTTATTTTGAGATGATCGAAGAGATAAAATATGCGCTTGATGAAGCGGGTATCAGCATTCCATTCCCACAAATGGATGTTCATATGGATAAAGGAGAATAATCGATGAAGAGAATAGCTAGTTTACTGCTTGCAGCAGGACTTTTTACAGGGTTGAGCGCAGCTGATGAAGATGTGTTCAAAACCCATGCTGAGATTGGTTACACCAATACGGCGGGTAATACAGAATCGCAAGACCTTGCCGGAAACCTTAAAATGGAGTACCCGTTTGGAAAGAAAAATGCGCTGCGTTTCGTCGGAAATGTACTTTACTCAACAAATAAAAACTTTGAGGATAATATCACTTCTACGACAAAAAGTCGTTGGGATGCTGAGATAAACTATGATTATAACTTCAATGAGACTTGGGCATTCAACTACCTTACCGGTGGAAAAGGCGATAAGTTCTCGACCTACAGCTATCAAGCCTATACAGGACCGGGTGCGGTCTGGACAACGATCAAGAGCGATACAAACGATCTGAAGTTCCAGGCCAATGTGCTCTGGTCATGGGATGAGTCCCGTGAACCTTACCAAGATACGGGTGAGACGATGCATGACTATGCTTCATGGCAGGCATCGATGGATTATACGTTGCAGATGACTGCAAGCTCAAAGTTCATTCAGTACCTGATGTACCGCAGTGAGTTCCAAGATACGACAAACTATTTCGCCAAATCGAAGACAGCCCTGGAGAGCAAGATCAACAGTTCGCTCTCTCTTGGTGTAAGCTATACGGTCGATTACACCAACAATAAAGCTGCTGACATTCGCTCTTATACCGACCGTGTTTTCTTAGCAGCACTTATCGTCGACTTCTAAAAGCCCAAGCTTTAAAAAGCTTGAGTCGCTATAATTCTGCTATATTTTATCTGAGCGGGACCCATGTCTAAGTACCTTTTTTTCTCTTTCTTTCTTTTTTCTACCTCTCTTTTTGCCGTTGTTCAAATTGCCCCTAATGAAGTTGGCCTGCGTCCTGGTCTGTCGGGTAAAGTGCAGCTTGCTATCAACACACAACGTGGTAACACCGACAAAGATGAATATGATGTCGGCGGTCTCTTCTCTTATGACAATAACCGCTCTTACGCGACCTGGATCGATTTTTCATACGCCTATGGTCAAGCTGCAGGTGTTGAAAATGAGAACAAAGCGTATGCCCATTACCGTTTTCTTCACACGCTCTATTCCCCATCATGGAACTGGGAAGCGTATGTTCAAAACCAGGGGGATGATTTTCGTAATATTCAGCGAAGACTGTTAGGCGGAGCCGGTCTTAGATGGCGTTTTTATCATAGCCAAGTATTTGGTCGTATCTATTTTGGTCTCGGAGGGTATTATGAATACCTGAACTATACGACTGACATTGACCCGAGAGAACGCAATGTACGTATGAGCAGCTATCTTAGTTATACCAAAAAACTTGGAACAGATGCGCGGTTTAGTATCTCAAGCTATTTTCAACCCAAGATCCGCAATTGGGATGACCACTATGTGCACCATACCGCATCACTTTTTATCTATATATACGGCTCTCTGTTTGTGAATGTCTCTCTGTTGCATGCTTATGACAACAGCCCTGCCATCGGTGTAGAGAAGACTGATCTTCAGCAGATCACCTCAATTGGCTGGAAGTTTGGTGCTAAGTCGGATCGATAACAGCGCGCCTAAAGCGACAAAAGCGGCATATAAAAAGAGCATCGATGGCCAAAGTTCATAGATATAACCGGCACTGATCGCCCCGATAAATCCTCCCAGTCCATAGGAGATGCCGAAAAAGAACTGCTGGGCCAATTTTCGTTCACTGTAAATCTCATAGAGGTGGCTGATAGCCGCCGTGTGAAAAAGAGCAAAGCTAAAGGCGTGGAGACTCTGGGCAAAATAGAGTACAGTGAGGTTCTCGGGGAAGAGATAGGTCAGTAACCATCGTATGACGGTGATAAGCAGGGAGAATTCCAGAAGTTTGAGCAGGTTGCGTCTGAGCAGCGGCCCTTGAAAATAGAAGAGTATGATCTCAGCGATCACCCCGAAACTCCAGAGATAGACCGTGGTCTCAAGAGAGATGCCATGGGCGGTCTCGTAGATCGTAAAAAAGTTATAAAAGGGTCCAAAACTGACCTGCATGAGCATTAGACCTAACCACAGCGGCCAGTGTGCAAACAGATTAAGATGTTTGCCTTCAATGCTTTCAGCTTCTACCACTTTTTTGTTATCAAGATGGGCGATGATATAGCCAAAGAGCACCGTTGAGGTAACCATGACAAGTAAAAAGAGCAGCGCTGTTGTAGGAATATCTAAAAATCTCACTAAGACGAGGGCGACCAGTATAAAGCCGATGGAGCCAAATAGACGAACCTTCCCATACGACTCTTTGCCAATGAGTGAAAGAACGATCACTTCGACATATGGCAGAATAAGACTCATCCCAATCCCCATAGCGATATTACTAAAGAGCAGCGGCCAAAAACTATCCAAGGTGACAAAAAATGAGATGGCTGCAAGCAGTAGAAGCGCAAGTGCACTGTTAAAGGTCGTTAAGTCGAGTTTGATTCCCTTGAGAAAGAGAAAAGGGAGTCCAAAACGTACCAGTGGGCCTGCCGCAAAGATAATGCCTATCTCAGAAGGGCTATAGCCGACCATAGAGAGTACTTTAGGTAAAAATATGACATAGATCGCCACAATGGCAAAGTAGAAGAAGTAAAAGAGGGCGATCAGCGCTGTCATTGTCTCTTAGGTAGTTTTATAGATGATAGCCGTATGGCTGATGAGGTCAGGCAGCATACGTTTGTCGCGCCGTACAAGCCCCCAAAGGTAGCCAAAGAGAAAAAGGGAGATAAAGTAGCTGAAAAATCGAGCGATCAGTTGCAGATATGAAGCACTTTCAAAGCTGCCAGCGTCAACGATCTCAATATGAGCCATCTTCATGCCCGGGGTCTGTCTGCTTATTTTCCAAAAGAGCACAAAGGCGGTAATAAAAAGAGTGAATTGTACAATGGAGGCCATAGGGTTAGGTGCCTGCTCTTGTGCCTTCTGCGTCTGCATCATCGCATCGCTGAAACCGGCTGTCTGCATCTGTTCGTAACCAAAAAAGATCATAATAATAATAGTGATAGGAATACCGATCATAAAGATATCGGTAATAAAGGCAAGTGTACGGCTCCAAAAACCTGCGTAATGTACCTTAGGCTCTTGTGTAGGAGTGGTAATGTTTTTTTTCTGTTTGATATCTCGCCATCTCATGGTGGCATTATAGCACTCTTTACAGTCAAAAACTTGGTTAACGGGTGGTAAATGTTTACAATTGGTTAGTTTCCACACCCTATACTTTTACTACCTCAATGATTGAGATTGTTGAGTTTTTCATTTTACACACTCCTTAAGTTCAAAGTTTGGCCGGGTTTCTTTCATTTACCCGAGTCAACATTTCCCCACTTTTTTTCATAATCTAAAAACTCTACACTTTGGTTAAACTTCTATTCTCAGCTCAATCCCGCAATCCGAAATAGAACTCCAGCAGAGCTTTTATGTAGTAATTTGATGTGAATTCATATTGATCATCATAAGACACAATAGGCTGTAATCGATAGACAATATATTTGCGCGAAGACTGTTTGCTCCAGTTGATACCAAGCGCATAGCGATATACGCCTCTTTTGGGTCTGTAGCCATCAGCATCTTCGGGCTGCTCTTTGGTACGCCCGTAGATACCAGCATAAGGTGTAAGATTCCCATACTTACCCAATGCAAAATTAACAGACGGCTGTATAAAGTAGTTCATCCCCTCTACTGTATTAGTGCTGGAACGCTGAAACAGCAGTGAGAGCATGATTTTCTTGTCAAGTTTGCGCCTAAAGTCCAGGTCTGTCCACTCGGTAAACTCCTCTTTCCTAGAGTATCTAAATGTTTGGGACGGTAGCATCAGCCAGTTGGCAAGAAGTGCCTCGTATTTGAATGCCGCTTTGGCATAAGGGTCATCTATCCCGGAAATACCTAAACGTATCTTGGTTTTGACAGGATCCAGTAGCCCGAAAATATTGTTCAGGCCCAAGGCGATACTGTCATCGCGTTCCTCCTCTGTACCTTGAAGCGATAGATCCGAACTGCTTTTGGTCTCATCACCAATGATCAGATCAACCTTTTCTCGTGTTCGCGGGATCTTCAAGCGGGCGGTAATACTGTAGATATACTGATCCTCTCCCCGGTAATCAAATGCGTATCCGCCGCGCAGACGAATATAGCTGTGGTTGTTTTTATCTAAAAAGCCATCATTGGTGGTCTCTTCGTCAAACCACTCCGATAGGAGGTAGGTGTGTTCACCCTTGCGTCTGTCCCTTGAAGCCAGTTGCTGAGGTAAAAGAGGTTCTACTGCACACTCATCATCTACATGGTTTATGGCTTCTGCCAGAAAGATTGTCATATTGTCATCCTCCCTGGCAAACTGGAATGAACCTGGCTGCTCTGTACGATTGCCGTCATCACTGAGAAGCCAATACAAAGAGTAATCGATCCCTGAACCAACAACGATGACGACATCTGTTCCATAGGTGTGGACCGTATCCATCCCGCTTAGAAAATTAAGGTAATAGAACCAGCTTTTAGCGGTTATATCTTCAAAAGTGAAAGTCTCTTCCGACCTATTGTCATCGTAAGCCGTAGCATTGCTCTCCATCAATAGGAACTGCTCCAGGCTCAAAGAGGCATTCTCATCAATTGCATGGATCATAGAGAGGTCAGGCATGTAGGTACTGTTATTGTTGTCAGAGGAAACATCAGATTGAGGTGCGACGCTGTCCGTTGCATAAAGCAGCGAGAAAGCCAACATAAGAAAAACAGTATAGATGGCCGGTTTCAAACATCATTCCTTAGCGTATCATACGATCTAACAAAGATGCCTTATCTGATTTCTAGAGTTTTTAGAGGTATCTTATTGTGCAGCAATTATAACATTGTATTTATATGGATTGTTTTGGAAGTCTATATTTCGAAGTTAGATCATGAAGGTTGGATGGGGATATAGGATTCGAACCTATGAATGTCAGCACCAAAAGCTGATGCCTTACCACTTGGCGAATCCCCATCATTTTGAATAATAATAATAATAAATTGGTTGCGGAAACAGGATTTGAACCTGTGACCTTCGGGTTATGAGCCCGACGAGCTACCGAACTGCTCTATTCCGCGACACTTAAATTTTTTGCTTTTCGCTGTACTCTGCGTTAGTTTTTCCTTCGGATACCGATGTATTCCTCAGTCTCAACTGCCTTGATTACAACTAAAATCAAGAAATTTTAAAATTTGTCTCAAGAAGAAACATAACTTTAAAATGGTGCGGACGAGAGGACTTGAACCTCCACACCGTAAGGCACCAGATCCTAAGTCTGGCGTGTCTACCAATTCCACCACGTCCGCGTTTTTTGTAATAATAAGTATAAATAAAGTTAACAATCAAATAGATGGTGCGGACGAGAGGACTTGAACCTCCACACCGTAAGGCACCAGATCCTAAGTCTGGCGTGTCTACCAATTCCACCACGTCCGCATGTGTTTGCTGTTAACATTATTAATAAAGAACATCTATCATTTTAATTTCTCTGTTTTCTAAAACAGAAGCCTTAATGCCATAGGAGCTAGCAAAGTTAAATGGACTTAGTTCATTTAACGTTTATAAATGGTACGCCCTAAAGGATTCGAACCTTTGGCCTACGCCTTAGAAGGGCGTTGCTCTATCCAGCTGAGCTAAGAGCGCACATGTCAGGTGGTGCGCCCGACAGGGTTCGAACCTGTAACCGGCGGTGCCGAAAACCGCTACTCTATCCAGTTGAGCCACGGGCGCACACTGTAAAAAAATGTATTATTTCAAATTTTAATTTCTATCAAATGGGGTGAGATACGGGATTCGAACCCGCGACCCCCGGCACCACAAACCAGTGCTCTAACCAACTGAGCTAATCCCACCATGTGTTTGAAATAAAAAAGAAATAAAGTGGTCGGGGCGAAAGGACTCGAACCTTCGACCCCCTGGTCCCAAACCAGGTACTCTAACCAGACTGAGCTACGCCCCGACCTATATCAGCTAAAATGATAAATCAGATTAGTGAGGCGGAATTATAGTATAGTTTTTCTCTCTTGTCAATAGTTTTTTGCTTCGAGGAGTGTTAAAGTGAAATTTCTTTATAATATTTGTTAAGAATAGTAGGGATTTGAATGAAATTAGCACGTTTTAGCAGGGTCGGTTTTATATTAGCAGCAGCAGGTAGTGCTGTCGGTCTTGGGAATATTTGGAAGTTTCCTTATATCGCCGGTGAAAATGGCGGCGGGGCCTTTGTCGTTGTCTACCTTATTACCGTTTTGATGATCGGTTTTTCGGTGATGATCGCTGAGATGCTGATCGGTTATTTGGGACGCCGTGACAGTGTGACTAGTTTCGAAGAGCTCGCCCCTCGCCATAAAAGTGTATGGAAATACGGCGGGTTCATGGGACTGTCCGGTCTGTTGATCATGACCTTTTATTCGGTGGTGATCGGTTGGATCTTCCACTATATTACAGTGGCTGTCGTAAAGCTCCCCGACTCCGTTGCCGCTGCCGAATCTGCATTTACTCAGATGCTCCACGAAGATATCGCTACACAGCTCTTCTTTCATACGATCGCCTTTTTACTTATTACAATGGTTTTGGTCCGTGGGATCAAGGGCGGGATCGAACGGCTCAACCTTCTGCTGATGCCGATACTTTTCCTCATTGTCGGCAGCATGTTCCTCTACGCTTTGAACCTGGATGCCTTCAGTGAGGCATGGTCATTTATGTTCCATCCGGAGTGGCAGAAACTCACCTCTGACTCCTTCGTCACCGCTGTCGGACATGCATTTTTTACCCTCTCTCTTGGGATGGGTTCTATTCTCACCTATTCGGCCTCCCTTCCTAAAGAGAGTAATCTGGTTAAAAGCGCGCTGATCGTCGTTGCGCTCGATACCGGGATCGCGATACTGGCGGGACTGATGCTTTTTACCTTTTTATTTGAGTACGGTGCTGAACCTTCCGCCGGTCCTGGACTGGTCTTTATTTCGCTGCCGGCCGTCTTTTATGAGATGGGTGTTCTGGGCAATTTCTTTGCGGTGATCTTTTTTATTTCACTGGCATTTGCCGGGCTTACCTCGGCGGTCTCTCTGGTGGAGCCGATGGTCCAGTATATGATCGACCGTTTCAAGATGAGACGTTTTTCGGCCGCCGTAGCAATGGGACTTTTCTTCTATCTTATCGGGATAGTTGCACTGCTTTCAAACTCCAGTGCCTATGGCGAGACACTGACCTTTGGTTCACGCAACTTTTTTGACTGGATGGATTTTATTACGGCGTCGGTCTTGCTGCCGGTAGGCGGCCTGGTGATGGCACTCTTCGTCGGCCATATTATCGAAAAAGAGCGTGTTGCTTCGGTGCTTCAGCCGCAGCTTGGCAGGCTGTTTGAGCTATGGTATTTCAGCCTGCGCTATATTGCACCGGTGGCCCTCGTCGTGGTGATGTTGAGCTTGATGGGTGTCTTGACGTTTTAAGGTATAATAATCTTTAACGGACTAATAAAGGATTGATGATGACAAAGTACTTTTTGAACGGGTTGTTGTTCGCCATGATGACGTTTGGTACCACACTGCTTCAGGCGGAAGAGACGCTGCCTGACACTTTCCAGCTGCGTCTGGGAGGCTACCTGCTGGCCGATCAGGCTACAGATGTCAAAGTCAGTAAAAATGGTGTTGGTGCCACAATCAACGTTCAGGACCTCTTTAATATGGAGTCAGATAGCCAGGTGTTCCGCCTGGACGGCTACTACCGTTTTACGCCGACACACGGTGTGGAGTTCTCCTGGTACAGTATCAACAACAATGGCACAACCAACGAGAGCTTTGAGTGGGGTGATGAGAACATTACGGCGCTCGGTGACTTGGATACAAAGTTCAATACTGACATCTACAAGGTAAACTATGTCTATTCGTTTTACCATACCGAGAAGGCGGAGCTTGGCGTGAGTGCGGGACTGCATATCACGACACTGAATGTCGGGTTCAGCGGTAATTATGAGGTAGACGGCAATATCTCAGATGCGGCTGAAGAGTCGGAAAGCGTAACGGCACCGCTGCCGGTTTTCGGTTTCCGTATGCAATATAAGATCCTGCCTGAATTGAGTGTCATGTATGCCGTGGACTACTTCTTTATCACCTATGATGAGACAAGCGGAACGCTTGTCGATGCGCTGCTGACGCTTGACTATCGCTTCACGCCCCACTTCGGTGCGGGTATCGGTTTCAACTCCACCCGGTTACGTCTGAAAACTGATCTCAAAGATGATAAAGAGATATACGTTCAGCATGACGTTGCCGGGGGTCTGGTCTACGCTACGCTAAATTTCTAGCATCTACTTCTGTCTCTTTTTAAAAAGTGACTCGGCATCTTTCAAAGCTTCGGAAAACTCTTTTTTATTGAGATACCCGATGCTCTCCCAATACTCTTTTTCATCTTTCGGATCAACAAAAAAGACGGTCGGGATACGCGGTGTTTGAAACTTTTTCGGGAACATCTCTGCATCTTTGTTCCGATCGACGATAACCGGAATATAGATCGACTTTACCATAGGCGCAATTGTTTTTGAAGCGAGTGTCTTTCGCTCAAACTTACGACACCATGGACAGTAGGAGGTCACAACAACCAGCATCAAGGGCTTCTTCTCTTTTTTCGCAATACTCAAGGCTCTGTTATAGTCACTGTGATAACCAAGCTCTTTCGCCGCTTCGGGTGAAGCAAAAAGTGCAAGTGCTAAGATCAAGAGAAGAGAGAATATACGCATAAAAATTCCTAATTAATCAATCATAGAGTCATTGTCTAAGAAGTAAGCTTTAACTATAAAAGTGATTATGGACTTTCAGGAATAGAGGAATATATTGGTTAGTGAGTTGCGCTTCGCTTGGGTTGTCATCCCTGCGAAGGCAGGGATCCACGAGTTGGTATCGTCTGACAACTTGAGCTTGTAGATTCCTGCCTTCGCAGGAATGACAGAAATTTTTTAACTTAATGGCATGGAAGATCAACTTGTTCGCCGCAGCGTTGTGAAATTAAGTGCGGTTTAACTGCACGTGAGCTTGACGCTGAGTCGACCAAAGGAAATCCCTTTAGGGGAAACCCGGTGTTAACAAGAAAACCGTAAAGATAAAGCCAACTGCTTGGCTTTGTTAGGTTTGGAACCAGAAGCGATGTACGAAGTACCGCTGAAGGCTATAAGGAATTACTTCCTTTGGCGTTTTAGAATTGTATCATCCCGTCAATCGGTGATGAAGCGGTTGCGTATGGGCGTTTTGGGATACGGCCTGCAAGGTAGCTCATACGACCCGCGCGAATAGCGTGTTTCATCGCTTCGGCCATGAGCATCGGGT
>JBATWM010000011.1:0-16982 GCA_049672605.1 Sulfurimonadaceae bacterium | reverse complement strand
ACCTCCTCTTCAACCAAAAGGCCTGTAGATGATAAAAAGACCACATTGGAGAGGTCTTGTTCACGCTTCAGGCGCAGCAGTGCTTTGATGTAGACAGGACTTGTCACCACCAAGCTCTTTTTGTGTTCATGCAGCGCCATCAGCTCTTGCGGATAGTACTCCTCTTTAAGCAGTACCTCACATCCCAGACGTTTTGGCAGCATCAGACCGGACAAAAAGCCGTAGATATGGATAAAGGGAACCGTGACGATCACTCTTTCAAACTCCTCAGGGGCAAACAGTGCCTGCAGTGCGTCAAGTTCACCCTCTATGTTCTCTCTGTTTTTAATGGCCCCGGTCGGCACACCTGTTGTCCCCGAGGTAAAAAAGAGTGCATACGCAGAAATAGGCAGAACAGAGTTTTCTTTTACCTCATCAAAATGACCTATTCCCAGCTCTTTGACACGCTGAGCAATGGTGTCGATCTTGCTGTCAAAAAGAACCGGCGTCACTCCCTGCTCGATCGCCTTATGCAAAAGTCCGAAAAGTTCAGGTTTAGTGTGCGCTGCAAAAGTGGCCTCATGCCTTGCCAAGAGCTCTTGTTTCTCTTGGATCTCGGCAAGTGTCGTATCGTTTCTAATGCCGGCGTTGTCGATGTGGATAATGTTCATAAATGCTGCTTTATCTATTAAGTGTAATATTTATAATACAAGATGGCTTATAGAGAGGTATGGAAGGTCTTTTAACTTAGAACAAAAAGCATTTTAGTTCACTCTTATATGCAGAAAATATAGTAATTTCAGAGAAAAAAATATTAAAAAATAATTTTTTACTGCTCTTTCTTGACAGAAAAGAGTTTTATCGTATAATCCGTCATATAAGTGCGAATCAGGTTGTTGAAGAGGTAAAATGTCCTTACGACATTATGACCACATGACAACCATTTTTTAATATATTTTAATAATCCGATCATTCATTGTATCGGTTACAAAAAGAGCACCATTGGCATCTATAGCAATATCTTGTGGTTGAAACGACTGGCTGACTAATGAGGCTTCACTACTAAAAGTTGTTACCCCTTCGCCAGCAATTGTAGTGATTATACCTGATGTATCTATTTTCCTTATCCATTTATAATCAGTAAAATATAGATTGCCATCTTTGTCGAAAACCATCCCACTCGGCCCACTCAAAGATGCCGATGCAGCTGGTCCATTTTCACCACTGTAACCACAACCATTATTTCCTGCAATCGTAGTAATAATACCAGATGTGTCAACCTTTCGGATAACACAAGTTCCATCTGCAATATACAAATTTCCATGCATATCAAATGCGACGTTTCTAGGACCGTATAGTAATGCTTCTGTTGCCAATCCGCCGTCACCAGCGTAGCCGTTACTATAATCGCTATTACCCGCAATAATTGTTATATCGCCTGCTGGAGTTACTTTTTTTATTACGCTATGTTGAGAATCAGCAATATATAAATTTCCATTTTTATCTACCTCCAGACCATAAGGTTGCCAAAAAGTGTTCTCATTGTCATCAATCATTGATGTGACTATGCCTGTCAAATCAATCTTTTTGACTTTACTGCTATAAGTTTCGGTAAAAAAGACAACCCCTGTTTCATCGATTGCCAACCCATCAATCCAAGACAAACCGGCATCTGTTCTATAGACATTGTCACTATCTCCCCATACGCCATTACCTGCAAATGTAGTTATAATCTCTTTGTTATCGATTTTTCGAATGACATTATTTCTTTTATCTGAAAAGTAGATATTGTTATTTACATCAACAATAATGCTTCCAGGAGTATTTAACTTTGCGGCTGTTGCCAGACCACCGTCACCGCTATAACCTGCTGAACCACTGCCGGCAATAACGAAAGCTTGGTATATCTTTACACCTATTACCTTTACGGTGAGTGTACTTTCATCACATATATTATCATTATCACATACAGTCAATTTATACGTATAACTTCCAGGGTTTTTCCCACCAATAACACATATCGGTTCATTACCATCGTAAATGATTTGTTTAGTCTGGTCATCTGACCATATATATCTGACAACCTGACCATCACTGTCATAGCTCTTAGAACCGTCAAGTGTTACGCTTTCTCCAAAGCTAATGTTGATATCATCACCTGCATCGGCAACGGGAGGTATTGACGGGTAGATCAAATTATGTGCATCCTCATAGATATCATCTGCATTATATATCTTGAGTACGATAGGATGGATCTTACTATCGTAATCAAAGCGTAGTGCGGTTTTGTCAAATGATGGCACCCATGCGTGTAGATCGGTATGATCGATAATGCTATCATTATTCATGTCGATATTGAGCAGGGCTTGTGCTGCTTCATCGAGTTTAGGCAGTGCACTGAGAGCATCTTCAGCATTAAGGAGCAGATGTTTACTGACCTGATACCCTAGCTCTGTGAGTATGTTGATTTTAAGGCCGTTCTCTTTGATGTTTGCACCGGAGACGATGGCATGAATGGTTCCGAAGTTGGAGGTCGGCGTTGCATCCATGTTCAGATCATCATCGGTATCGACATCTTCGCCGCCTGTTGCGGAGATCAGGTATAACCCATTATCGGTTACTGAGGCTTTAAAGGTACTTGGAAGAAGCATCAAACCGCTTGTCTCAATGCTGTCACCTGTTGATGTGTACCCCGTATAGACCACTTGTCCAAAATCATCGCTAGAAAGGCTCATAATCTCCACCAATGCATTTGCAATAGGACCTAGTTCGACTTTGTTCCACAAGGAAACAACTTCATAGTTGTAGGTTGTGCCACTATCGTTAATTTTATATCGTGTCGCCGTATAGTCTATCTTCTCTTCTACTTCATCCGATGTCTCAACACTAACACCGATTTCACCATTTTCTTTCTCTGTCACATATATATTAGCTACAGCTCCCATATTTAACAGGTCGGCATTAGGAATCGGCAGGGAAATATTTATACCGCCATCGGGTGCTTTTACTTTTAAAGTAATTACTTCCGGCAATAACGATTCATCGATACTGGCAGTATCTTGAGTTGTAACATGCACAACATAGGTTCCTGGTTTAACGTCTTCTTCACTTGCGATGTACCAATGTTCTCTAGGACATGTATTAGCAATGTTATCGAGATCACCAACCTCAATATCTGCTGCACCGTCTTCACCTTTCTTAATAACAGAGAGTTTTAGGTCGATTATCGAACTTTTCCAGCTAAGATCGACTTCGAGTATCCCGTCGGTCATATTGGCATCACCGCAGCCTTTTACGATTTTATCATCTGTACCAGCAAGCTGATAACAACCGATATCATTGCTAGCATCATCAAGTATTACACCTTGGTCTTCAACATCAATGATGTCTGTACCACTAGACGATGCTAGTACGTATTTGCTTGAGCCATTGGCATCAGGTACTTGATAGACTTTACCAGTATAACTTTCACCACCATTTACATCAATTTTAGTTGTATTAAACGGGAATGCTAGAGGGATAGGAAATACAGCATTGTTAAAATGTATCAGTTTTGCTCTGCGCTCTTCACAGACGTTGGTGGTACTATTTTCAGATTCAATTTGCCATTGTGAAGGGGTGATTTCTAAAGCATTCAATAATATTTTTGTCTTTGCGATAATTTTTTCTAATGGATCTGAATTACTAAGATACGCCCCGACAAAACTATGCCCAGGCCATGGAAGATTTGCATTAGAGGTCATACTTCCGGGAATAGGATTAATAATAGGATCGACAAAAGCTGTTACATACTCACCTTTTGAAGCGTCTACTCTACTTGCAGGTGAAGCTACCTGTAAATTAGCGAAATAAGGGTCATATCCAGATAGGTGTGCATAATCTTTAGCAATTCGATTGGCAAACAAGTTACCTTGTGAATGTGACACCAATAATACACGGTGAGAATACTGTAAACTCTCAAAATAATATATTTCTGCCATTTTAGCCACATTATTCTGTTCATCACTGGCAATTGCTGATTCACGCAACGAATAAAAAACAGTTGTTATTGCTGCTGGAATTGGATCGCCATTAAACAACAAAGTCATCAGTGCAAAAAATTCTATTCCATTAATTTGTCCTGCTTCTTTGAGCTGATAGTATGTCTCTAAAACATCATCCATAGGCCCCTTACCCCAGTTGTACTGGAGTTTAACCTCTCCGTATTTCTGTTGTAAAATGGGATTGTCATTAATAATTTCTTTTTGAAATAGTAATTCCAAAATTTCTCTACTACAATCAGCAGCACTGTCTTCTTTACAAGCATCTTCTGAGAACTGTTTATTCCAAACACCATTGCCAAAATAAATATCTATTTTTCTTTCATCGATAGTCTGTGCAGCTAGAATAGAAAAAGTAAAAATACCAAAAAATATTAATAACTTTCGCACTTTATTCTCCTAATTCATCAATATTTATACGGCATGCATCTATATTCTTTTCTGCACTTTTAAAAATATTTCCACTGCATGCTTCATTAAACTTAAATCTTTGTTGTATACGTTCTTTTGTGTTAAAGATTTTATCTTCCAAATCGACACCTAGTCTGCCAGAGTGACTTTTTACCCATTGTAAGCTTTCTGAAAACCCTTTAATACTTTTTGTTTTTTTATTAAACCAATACCATTGGCATGCAGATGCTTTCTCTAAATATTTCCGCGATTCTAATACAGGGTTTTCAATCATCTTCTGCCAAGCCCATGCATATTGTAAAGATATAGCAGTATGCGTTTTAGGATATTTGTCATTTTTAGCTTCTTCAATAATAATGAGTCGTTCTACATCATCCCGAACCCCATTACCATTAGCATCAATCCCTAAAAGTGTCGAGTTATTGATTGTTGGGTCAGGCTCCGGTGGAAGTTGATGTCCGTTGATGACTTCTGGCACATTAAAACGGTATTTTATCTCATTGATCTGCGTCGTTTTATAGGCTTTCTCCGCTTTAAGACTTTTTATCTCTACTTCATACACCCCTTGAAGAAGTGGTGCATTTGGTGTAAACGTCAGTTTGTTGTCAAACTTGTCATACTCTATTATTCCATCCATATGGTTATTGGTTTTCGAGGAGAGATGCGTAAGTTTGATGTTGTTCTTTTGCACACTCGAAGCATCGAGAGGTACACTAAAGCTAACCTCTATCTTGGCGTTGTTCCAGACATCGGTTTGTGCAACAGAAGGTGAAAGAAGAACAATAACCTCTTGGTCAGTGCCTTTGGATGTGGTAAGGTCGTCACTGGAGCCATATAGAGAGATAGAGCCTGTTACGAGGAGTAGAAGTATGAGAAGATGTTTCATCATTGCGCCTTTAAAATCAACTTAGGCAAATTGTATCATAAATTATTTTATATTGTTAATATCTGTATGTAAATTTTCTTTTCTTGCAGATTTTTGGATTTTTATCCCATTCAAACTTCATAATACCATTGTAATACTATCGTATGTAGGTTGTCGATACTAGCGTTTTTGAACTGTTTGCAGCACAAAGGTCGAGGCTATGCCCAGTGCGATGACCAGACCGATGTGGTGCAGCGCGCCGATATGGCTGAAGACAAAGATACCAAAGCCGGCGAAGGTGGTCAGCATGGCGTAGTAGATCGCTTCGTCGGTCTCCTCTTGGACGTCACTCATATAGATGCCGTAGTCTATGGCTGCTACCATCACGATGATGAGGGCGAAGAGGTGCATGACTGAGAATGAACCGATAAGGGCTAAGACCAGAGCGATGACGCCAAGAGGAAAGAGAACATAGTTCATTGCGACCAGAGCACGTTTTTTCAGCAGCACAAACAGCAAGAGGGTGATGAAACCGAAGGTCAATGCAGCGATCAGGACCAGCTGCTCCAAAACATCCTCAACCCCTTTTTGCAGAAGGGTGGAAGCTTCAAGTAGAACGAACTCTTCATCGTAATGAAGAGCCTTGCTTTGACTCGCATCTATAAATGCTAGACTCATCCATCTGCCATCATCAAGCTGTAAGGTCTCAAAACCCAAGGCTTTGGCAATTGTGAGGTCTGCTTTAGCGTACTTAATATCATCGACAAAGGCATAGGCACCACTAAAGGTTCCAGCACGAAAACCGATCTTTGTCGCTTCACTTTCCAGCTCTTCTCGCAAGAGAGTAAAATCGATCTTTTTAAGCGTTTGCGCATAATCAGCAAACCCCTCTTCCGATCTGCTTATCTTTGCCAATGATCGAAATGAAGCCTGCTCTTTTTGGACATCTTCCATCTTAACCAACAGCCCGTCCAAAGAGCTGCCGTAGACTAAAACGGCACGCTCGTCAGAGGCACCTGCTTTGATCTGCTCTTGCAGTGCTAAAAGTTTGTCATTTTGATAGTCCAGCTGACGCAGGTCACCGCTAAAGTGAAGTTTTGAAAGGGCCAAACCAAGCAAGAGAAGTGAGACGATCAAAACAATTTTGGAATTGACAAAGCCCTTAGAAATAGCCCGCAGTCTAATGCGTCTCTCTTTTGGCTCGAACTGCCAAGAGGCGAAAAGAAAACTGAATTGAAAATAGGAGAAGGCTAAAGCGGCAATACCAAAAAGTGCCAGCTGCTGGATCAACGGGAACTCCGCGAAGTAGAGGATTCCAAAACCGCTCACTGTCGTTAAAAAGGCATAAAAGACCTTTTTACGGCTCTTCTCTTTGTGCGAATAGAACCCGTGAAAGTAGTAGTGGAAAAAGTAGTCCACTGCCATCATCGCGATACCGGAGCCAAAAGCAAGGGTAAAGATGGAGACATCTTTAAAGAGAAAGGTCACCGCGGAAAGACCGACAAAAAGAGAAGAGCCCAGAGCGATAGAGGTCAGAAGCAGTACTTTGAAATCACGCAGGGTAAAGGCGTAAAAGAGCAGCAGCAAGATCATCGTCGCGGTAATGATAAGGTTCACCTCTTTTTTGATCTTAGCAGAGTTCTCTGCGGTAAAAAAGTGCGGCGCAAAGGCTATCACATCAGCGCCATGACCATCTACAATAGCATGAACTTCATCATATAGCTTTTGCGAACCATCCACATCTGCAACTCCTGTTTTCAATGTTGCTGTGAGCATATAGCTCTCACTGTTAAAAAGCATAATGCCGTTTTTACTTTGTGCTCTCTTCTGCTGCATCGGGTCACTAAAAAGTTCTAACGGGTCAGAAGTGTTGAGCCCGCTAAAGAGAAAAGAGCTCTGCATTTCTTTGTAGAGTGCTTGAAGTCTCTCTTGAACGTATTGAGGTTGTACTCTGGAGCTGTTAATGTCAAGACGTTCTGCATAATGTTCACGCAGATATGCCGCTGGAGGCGAATGAATACTGTCCACTTTAAAAAGCAGCTCATCAATACTATCTAGATTTTGCAATGCAGTTGCTATCTTTTCTAAACGCTCTTTCGATGCTCCATCACTGCCCTTGGAGATAACAATAAGACGGTTTAGTGACTGAAGTTTTGAGGCATCTTCAAGCTGTTTGGTGTAGCTGTTTTGGGGGAAGATAGAGAGCATGTTAGTGCTGAAATGCGATGGAGAAAAGAGCACTCCGGCCAGGAGCATGACGCTCAGGTAGATAAAAAGATGAAGTCTATTGGGCAATAAGGAGCGTAATTTCATCGCCGTTACTCATCTTTGTCATGATCTGTTCTAACCCTTTAGTGTTGCGGTGAACAACAACGGACTTTATCACCTTGTCTACAGGAGCAATTGGTGTTAACATCACAACTGTTACCGTCTCTTTGATGGTAAAGTTTTCTCGCAACGCTTTATAATCACTGCGATAGAGCTTATGGATAAAATCCAAATAGACTTTCATCATCGGCTGTTCATTCAAGTCTACATGCTGGATGTTTTTTCCACTGCTGTCGGTCACATCCATATAGAGACCATCATAGCTTATATGACGAACTTCAGGTTCAACATAATCGATCTGCATTCCCTTTTCGTCAAAAGCGATCGTTCCCCTCATTTGCAATGTCTTATCAATACTATAGACATAACGCTTCTCTTCGAAGTTGTACCCGCCGGCAATGAGTGTCAAAGCTGCCAAAAACAGCAGTGTTACTGTCTTCATGAGAAATTCCTTGTCACTTCGACTTGCATGGTCTCTTTGACACGCTTCATAAGAGAGCGAACACTCTCGTCTAGTTCCGGATAGATGGGGTCTAAAAATGTGACATCTATATCGGTACGTTGTTGTGTCTTTGCCACATTGGAACCTTTAGCCACAATTCTACCTGTTCCATCGATAATAATAGGGATGATAGGAAGTTGGTTGTCTACACTGAGGCGAAAGGCCCCTTTTTGAAACGGCAGCAGTGTGTCAGAGTAGTTGCGAGTGCCCTCTGGAAAGATAAAGACATTAATGTTCTTTTTCAGCGCATTAGAGAGCCTATTGAAAACCGTAATCGCTGCATTAGGGTTTAGTTTCTCCATATAATAGACGCCAACCAAACGTGGGGTCTTTAAAAAGATCGGCAGATCACTAATGGGGTGGTTAGAGATGGTTACAAAATTCTTTATGATGCTGCCTAAGAGCACAAAATCGATAGAAGATTGGTGAGAAGCGACATAGATGGCAGGTTTGACACTGTTTAAATTGTGTCTGTTGTGAACAGTGACCGTACCGATAACCGGTGAAGCTTTTAGAAAAACGCGCCAGAAAAAACGGACCACCACTTGAAATGACCAGCGAGGGTCACCCCCAAAGATCCAGACCGGTATAGTAAAAGTACCTGCAATAATAAGGGCCAAGACCATCAAAAATATAAAAAGCCCGTAGATATAAGTACTTATCAGTTTACTTGACACCGCGAACCTTTCCATAAATTATCTGCAGTGCCAAAGCACCGCCAAAAAGCAGGTACCAACCCACTGTTGTATAAAGTGCCCAGATCTTCATCGAAGCGAATAGAACAGCGCTCTGCAGTACCAGGTTGATCGTGGTGATGATCAACCAGTAGAGATGCGAACTGTTAATGAAAGCCAGTTTCTCTTCGCTCCAGAGCATCTTGGGTGTCTTTTGCACCATTCTAGCCAAAAATGGTCTCTTGAAGATTACGGCTTCTGCAAATTTTACAAAAAAGAGTGAGGTGATCAAAACCGGTAAAACTTTAAAAACAAGAGTGGAGTCTAAAAACCAGACTAAAAAACCGACAATAGTTGCCGCTAAGGGAACTAAAACATTTTTAAAACGGTTTTTGATCAGTTCGTAGAGTGTCCAAGGGGCTGCAAGGGAAAAAAGGGCGATGCCCACGACTTGGGGTTCAAAAAAGCGTAGACCTACTACTATGAAGAGAACATAGAGTAGTGTCAGTAACATGGAGGTATTAAGCTCTTGTCATAATAAGTGCAACAAACTCGTCAATTGTACGAATTTTCTGTGCATCTTCTGCTTTTAGGTCAATATTTAATTTTTTATCCATCATAACAATGAGGTCGATCGCGTCAAGACTGTCCATGTCCAGATCTTCAAAAAAGTTTGCGCCTGTCACGATCTCATCTTCTTCGACTTCAAACTCTTCGATCAAAACTTCTTTTAGCGTTGCTCTTACCAACTCTTCGGTCATTACTATTCCTCTATTTTTTTAAAGATAAGTGAGGTGTTGATCCCACCAAATGCAAAATTATTATTCATTACTATATCATGATTACCGTAACGATGCTCAAATAGATAATCAAGCGGTGCACAGGTCTCATCGACCTTCACCAGGTTTTTGTTGGCCGGCAACAGACCTGTTTTAAGGCTGATAAGTCCAATAATCGACTCAACAACGCCACATCCGCCTAAGATGTGACCCATGTACCCTTTGGTGCTGCTGATCGGTGTTTTGTCACCAAAAACAGCATAGGTCGCATGTGACTCAGCGATGTCACCTTTAGGCGTAGATGTTGCATGCGCATTGATGTAACCCACCTTGTCCGGTGTGATCTTAGCATCATCAAGCGCCAAACGCATCACCTGTTCCATCCCCTCAGATGATGGTGTCGTAATGTGTTCACCGTCACACGAAGTCGCATAACCGATGATCTCAGCATAGATCTTTGCACCACGTGCTTTAGCCGCTTCGTACTCTTCCAAAACAAGTGTTCCCGCACCCTCAGCCGTGACAAGACCATCGCGCTCCGTGTCAAAAGGTCGCGGCGTCTGGTCCGGGGTATCGTTATAACGTGTTGATGTTGCTGCCATGATCTCAAAGATTCCGGCATTATAGGGGTGCGCCTCTTCCGAGCCGCCAACGAACATCATGTCGCTCATGCCGTACTTAATGCTCTCATAACCGATACCGATTGCCATCGATGACGAGGTACAGGCAGAACAAGAAGGGATGTTACGCCCACGGATCTTGAACATCGCGGCGATATTGGCGGCAACAGTGTGGCTCATAAACTGTAAAAAGCTCATCGAGTTCTGACCAACGAAGGTCTTCTCTCTAGCGATCGTTCCTATAGAGTCAAAAAGCGCCTCGTCAGAACCCATTGTTGAGCCAAAAGAGATTCCCGTACGAGGGTTAGAGATCTGCTCTTCGCTAAGACCGGCATCTTTGACGGCATCTTGCATCGTCTTAGCTGCCATGATCGCAACACGTCCCATAGATCGACGGCTCTTACGAGGGATGGCTTTATAATCACTCCAGTTTACAAGACCGCAGACACGTGTTTTAAAGTCTCTATATTCAGACCACGACTCCACATGCACAACACCGCTTCTTGAAGACTCTATGCCCTCTTGAAGCTCCTGCATATCATTACCAAGTGGCGAAAGCACGCCAACACCCGTAATTACAACACGACGCATATTCATCTCCTAACGCACCATTCCACCGCTGATATTGATCGTCTCAGCTGTGATATATGATGCTTTGTCCGCTAAGAAGAGCACCACTTCAGAGACGTCCTCAGGCTTTCCGATACGGCGAAGAGGAATCCCTTTTTTAAGCTCTTTAAGCGGCAACTCTTCGGTCATCTCCGACTCGATCAGACCCGGTGCAACACAGTTGACACGGATCTTATAACGTCCCAGTTCAAGAGCCAAAGCCTTGGTAAACGCGATGATCCCGCCTTTCGTTGTCGAGTAGTTCGTCTGACCCGGGTTACCGGCGATACCAGAGACCGATGAGACATTGACGATCGCGCAGTTTTTCTTAGCGATCATCTTCTCGACAACCGCTTTAGTGACCCGGTACATACCATTAAGGTTAGTGTCGATCACATCTGTCCACTCTTCATCTTTCATCCAGAAGAAGAGGTTGTCTTTGGTAATACCGGAGTTGTTGACCAAGACATCAAGATCCAGCTCGCCAAAGGCACTTTTGACACTCTCGCCGTCACGTACGTCACAATAGACGATCTCACCATTTTTGATCTCATCTAAAATAGACTGTGCTTTTGCCTCTTGTGAACGGTAGTGGATATAGACAAAGTAACCGGCATCTGCGAATGCACGGACACACGCTTCGCCGATAGCACCGGTTGCTCCCGTTACAAGGGCTTTGCGCATTACGAAAGCTCTCCGCTGTTGATCATCTCAACCACTTTAGTGATCTCAATATCCATACGGCGGTCTTCCACCAGTGGCGGGATAACGCTGCGGATCTTTTTATAGATACGCTCAAGTTGTGGAGAGATGCCTTCATGACCACGAATATCAACCGCTTGCGCAAGACCCATAAAGGCGATCGCAAGCATGTTGTCAAGATCCGGAAGCGTGCGTTTGAAGTTTAGCGCTGCTGTTGTTCCCATACTTACTTTGTCTTGATTAAGAGACTCTGTCGGACGTGAGAAGACAGACGCCGGCAGGATGTTCATCATCACATCAGCACTGAGTGAACTCAGTGTGATCTGCATCGCTTTAAAGCCGTGGTGGTGCGGTTTGTCTGAGATCTTAAGGTTTTCACCGATACCGCGGTTGAACTTATGGTCAACAAGAAGAGAGAACTGCTTGTCAAGAAGGTCCGCTGCATTAGCAGAACAGATCTTTAGTGTGTCCATCGCATGTGCAACGTAACCGCCGTAGAAGTTACCGGAGGTGTAGATCTTTTTGAATTCGCCATCGATGATCGGGTTGTCATTAACCGCATTACACTCTGTCTCAACCCATTTTTTAGACATCTCAAGATTGTCCCAAACAATGCCGAGAACCTGAGGTGTACAACGGATAGAGTATTTATCTTGGATACAGAGAGTCTCCTCTGTAAAGAACTTCTCATAACGTTCATCTTGGGCTTGAACGATGTCTGAACCCTCTAGCTTTTTAGCCAGTTGAGCCGCACAGCGGATCTGACCTGCAAAAGGTTTGACCTCATGAACAAGCGGCTGAAGCGGTGTACCGTCTGCATGCATCATCTCAAAAAGACCCGCAACGAAACTCTCATAGGCGTGCATCCAGTTCTCGAACTTCTGCATAGCAACAAGAGCAATACCGCTCATCGATGCCGTACCGTTCATAATCGCCAGCGCCTCTTTTGGCTCCAATTCATATGGCTCGATGTCAAGCTCTTTGTAGACGTCAGCACTGCTGCGGATCTCACCTTTATAGTAGACCTCACGTTCACCGACGATCGCTGCTGCGATGTATGAGAGTGGTGTCAAGTCGCCACTTGCACCTACTGAGCCTTGAGAAGGGATAACCGGGATGATGTCGTTGTTAAAAAAGTAAGCCATACGCTCTAAAAGATGAACCGTGATACCTGAGTACCCTTTAGAGAGACTTGTCAGACGGATCAATAAAATACGTTTACACTCGTCATGACTAAGCATCTCGCCAACACCACAACCATGAAAACGGAAGAGATTTTTTTGCAGCTCTTTAGCCTGTTCAAATGCCGAATAGTTTGTCCCTGCTTCACCATAACCTGTGGTCACACCATAGATCGGTTTACCTGTTGAGATCTCATCAAGCAAAAATGAATGTGAATCTGCAATTTTTTTACGAAAAGCCGCTTCGGTAGAGACTTCTACGTTCTCTGTATGACAAAGTTCTTTGTAATCGATATGTTGTGCATTGATTTTAATTGACATCTATTTTCCCGTTAAACTGTTGTAAGGAGACCCCTTAAATAACAGCTATAAATATTTTTTGTATTTTAGCACTACAACCCCATATATCGACTGAAGTTATAGTCATTAAATGAGAGACCATCATAGTTATAGATATCTAGGAAAAGACTACTTTATACCTATCAATCGCAGCATATTTTTAAAAAAGAGTCTGGCGTGCAGTTTACTCAGACGGACGTTGTCTATAATGGCGTTAAAATGGCTGACACGTTCTCCAGGTTTTGGGTAGTAGACCTCGATATCAACCTCTTCAATACAGCCGCCATTCCAGACATGCCGCACCAACACTTCGATCTCAAAGTCGTAACGTCGCTTCTCTATTGGCAGCTCCAAAATGCTAACCGGGTAGGAGCGAAATCCTGACTGTGTATCATCAAGGTGGAGTCCCGTTTCTGTCCAGATCCAGAAGTTACTGAACTTGCGTCCAAACTTCGATGAACCCGGCACATTCTCTGCAAATTTTCGGCACCCGATCACGATACATTTTTCAAGGTCTTTGCCGATAAAGTTACTGATCTCATGCGGGTAGTGCTGTCCATCACCATCAACCACAAAAAAGGAGTCAAAGCCTAGCTCTTTGGCCTTTTCTCCACCTGTTAAGATCGCCTCACCTTTCCCTCTGTTGGGAGTATGTCTAATTAGATAAAGTGCTTCATCTTCATCAATGTTTAACATCACACTGGGTTCAGAACCATCATCAACAACAATAACAGTGCTCTTAGTTTTCAATGCTGCATAAACAACATCTTCAATGGTCGTTGGGTTGTTATAAACAGGAATAACGATACAGGTTTTATTCACAATAGAGGCCCTCTTATATAGTTGATAAATTATAACAAACAGGGGCTTTATCTGCCCAATATTGTGATTAATATCAAGTTATAAAATACATACATTTTGCTATAATTATCGATACTATTTTTCTCTCAAAGGTTAACAATGACAGAGTGTGATGTATTTATTATTGGTGGTGGACCTGCAGGTTCAATAGCTGCTGCAAAACTTGTTCAAGCTGGATACAGTGTCGAACTTGTCGAAAAAGTAAAATTTCCTCGCTTTGTGATCGGTGAATCCCTTCTGCCACGTTGTAACGAACTCCTTGAAAATGCCAATATGCTTGAGCCTGTTGAAAATGCCGGTTTTCAGTTTAAAGGCGGTGTCGCTTTTGAAAATGAAGCAAACGACATCAAGGTCATCAACTTTGAAAACAACATGGGACAAAAACACAACAGCTCTTTTCAAGTACGCCGTGAGGCCTTTGACAACCTGCTTCTTGAAGAGGCAAAAAAGTTTGGTGCCAATGTCACAATGGAGTCTGAAGTCACTGCTTATGATGAAGAGGCGAATGTCATTACAGTGATCCATAAAGATGGCTCTCAAGAGAAGTATCACGCAAAAAAAGTGATCGACGCTTCCGGTTACGGGCGTGTTCTTCCTCGTCTTCTGGATCTTGACTCCGGTTCGGCTCTAGCCTTGCGTGATGCGATCTTCTGCCGTGTTGAAAATGATATTCGTCACACCGATGGTACTGATGGTTATATCTATGTCTATATTGTAGGCGACAATGACGCCTGGATCTGGAACATTCCACTTAGCCCTACTGTCACATCTGTCGGCATTGTCTGTACCGATGAGTATTACAAATCGTTTGACATGGACCAAGAAGCATTTTGGAACCATATTATAGAAAATGATCCCCATGCAAGCAAACGTTATGCCAACGCCACACGCATCAATGATGTCGGCTTTATCGGCGGCTATTCTGCCAACGTAAAACGTATGTTTGGCGACAATTTTGTTATGGTTGGCAATGCTACCGAATTCTTGGACCCGGTCTTCTCTTCAGGTGTTACTTTAGCACTTGAATCTGGTTCAAAAGCAGCTGACATGACCATCAGAGAGTTCAAAGGCGAAGCCGTTGATTGGCAAGTTGATTACCAAGACTACATGATGATCGGTGTCGATGTCTTTAGAGAGTATGTAGAAGCGTGGTATGACGGACGTCTGCAAGGTATTCTCTTCTCGAAAGCTCCAGGTTCTATGAAGATAGAGAGTAAAGTGGTCTCTGTTCTGAGCGGTTATGTCTGGGATACAAAAAACATGTTTGTCAAAACACCAACCGAAGCAGTCAATGCTACCTATAAAGCCCTGACGGGAAAAGACCCTCACTAATAAATAGTCAGGTAAGGTTTTCTTACCTCATTACCAATCAAACAGGAAACAGATGTCCCAATATCGCGGTAGTCCCTTAGGCATAAAACTCATCATCACTCTCTATAACCTCTTTGGGTACACCACTGCAAAAACGCTTGTTTATCTTGTTGCCCTCTTTTACGCCACCATTTCGCAAAAAAACCGTCAACATCTTAACAGCTACTATGAGGCCGTTGGGGTACCCTTGAATTTTCGCTCATATTTTCACCATGTCTATGCCTTCTCTCTCAATATTTTTGATCGTTTCATCGCTAAAGAGGGGATGAGTGACACTGCACTCAAGGTTGAGCGTGTGAATCTAGAATCTTTTGAGACACTGCAACAAACAGGCGGAATGATAATCTTTTCGCACCATGGAAACTGGGCTCAAAGTTTCAAAATATTTCAGACCTATGAGATCAAATTAAATATCATTGGCGATGAGGCCATCGATGAGAACCTGCAAAAACTCGAAACTGCTGCTGATGAGAATAAGCGTATTAATATTATCAGTCTCAAAAATGGTATGCAGGCCATGCTGGATATAGCCAGAGCCCTTCAGAACAATGAGATCGTCATTATTATGGTCGACCGTGTTAAAGATCCTAAAAAAACAGTCGAAGTGGACTTTTTAGGTCGCTCGACCCTCTTCCACAGCGGCGGTTTTGAGATAGCTCACATGCGAAAAGCACCTATACTCGGCTGTGATATTGTCCGCACCGGTGACCAGCGGATCAAAATAGAGTTCTCTGAGATCATCACCTCTACTAAAGATAAAAAAGCAGAGATTCTTCAAGATCTTGCTCAACAGTATGCTCACTTTTTGGAAAAAGTAGTTAGAGAGTATCCGTTGCAATGGTTCAACTTTTTTGACTTTTGGAAAAAGCCGGGACTTTGATTTTTACCTAGAGTTATTTTATTTAGCCTGCTAAAACGTTTTGTCACTCAAACTTTTTTAATTACTTCATAGCACTAGTATGTCACTTTTTTCTTTTGCTAGCTCAAAAGAAAAAGTAACCAAAAAAGAAAAGAGCTATATCCTTCGGCACTAATCAATTATCCTACATACAGACTTGTTGGCTTTCGGGCTAATTGGCGGTTAGACGCCAATATTTGTTTGAACCCCAATCGACTAAACTTTATCGATGCCAGCACGAACAATCACCCAACAATCCAAACAGGGATTAAAGCGCAAGCTTTAACTTTTATCAGTGCGTTACCGCTTTGCTTTTTTCGTGGCATCTGCAGCGTTGATTGTAAGGAGAGAAAGAGCGTTAAAAAAACGACATTGTTTGACCGTAGGGAGTTTTGTCGTTTTTAGCGAAGGAATGACTGAAAGGAAAGTAGTCGGTAGCTACCGACCGTGAAGCCGTCACGAGCGGTTTTTGGTTTCGTTTTTGCCGAAACAAAAAGGAAAAAGTGTAGTCAATAAGATTCAAATGTATAAAATAATTACGAAGACTCATAAGGTTGTAGATTCCGGGTCAAGCCCGGAATGACAAAGTAAAACAGCTATTAAAAAGAGAAAGTGTGACTACTAATGCCACTTTAGTTTAAAGTCACCGCATAATTCATCAGAACTGTTGGTAAGTTTCACCCGCACACCACTTTTAGCAGGCGCAATCGTATATATGAGTGTCTCATCAGGCAAGACCTTTTGCAGAAATTTGGCACTCGTAATCGCATCGATCTCTTTGCCCAATATCTCAGCAACAATATCGATCTGTAAAAATCCCGGC
>JBATWM010000010.1:0-6655 GCA_049672605.1 Sulfurimonadaceae bacterium | reverse complement strand
CTCTTTTTTGTCATAACCTCTGCACTTCATGCAGAGTCTAACTCAACGATACATGAGCAGTTCCCGGGGACGTATAAGAGTGATAATAACCACACTGTAGAGATAAATAATACTGTTGTACCCAATATATCGGAGGACGCTAATGGCACGCTTGGCCTCTTGGCCGGAGCGGCCGGAGCACTGCAGAGTGAGGCCGAGCTTGTCGATGACAATACGACGAAATGAGTTTGTCAAAGAGCTCAAAAAGATCATCCCGAGCATTAAAGCAGATGAGATCGAATTTGCGGAAAATATCGGTGGTCTGCGTCCGCAGGTGATCGACAAGGTCAAAAAAGAGCTTCTTCTGGGTGAAGCGAAGATAGAGACGGACATCGGTGTGATCTTTAACATGACACCATCACCGGGGGCCACAAGCTGTTTGGGCAATGCTGAGGTAGACGCCAAGCTTATTTGTGACTATCTAAAACAGGAATTTTATGCCAAAAAGTTCAAAGATGAACTTGAATAGTTGCTTTTTTATAACAGGGCATTAAGAAGCCGCTGTTGCCATAAAGAACACTTTAGGTCAATTTATGAATAAAACACGTTTACTAGCATTTTTCATCGGCCTTTTGTTTGTACTGTTCTTTCTATTTCGACCAGATACAGCGACTGTTCAGACACAACAACTTAAACAAGATGCTGTTGTCTTGGCCTTTGGTGACAGTCTCACTTATGGTTACGGAGCAGTTAATCAAGCGTATCCAACACAACTTCAAACGCTTATCGGGCGCAGAGTGGTCAATGCCGGTGTTCCGGGAGAGGTCTCAGCAACCGGATTAAGACGATTGTCAAAACTGCTTGAGATGTATCACCCATCCTTGGTAATACTGTGTCACGGGGGCAATGATATTTTGCGACGCTCTTCAAAAGAGAGACTGAGATCTAATCTGATCGCGATGATAAAGCTTTCGCGAGAGAACGGGGCCCAGGTCTTGCTGGTCGGTGTCCCTGGATTTGGTCTACTTGGACTCTCAACGGTACCGCTTTATGAAGAGGTGGCAACGGAGCAAGATGTGCTTTATGAAGGAGCTATTCTTGAGAAGATCGAGAATGAGGCGTCACTCAAAAGTGACCAGATTCATCCTAATGCTTCAGGATACGGCTTGATGGCTGAGGCGTTTGCCCGGATTTTACACGAGAGAGGGGTACTATGATCCGCTATAGTGGGGTTTGAAACATGCATAAGATGAACAGCTCTAAAATGGCATCTTCTTTTCGATTTACAGTAGTTTTTCTAGCTCGTGCAAAGTTTGGATGCGGTGGGTGGCATCGCTAAAGTCATGGGTAACCGTAAAATGGTTGTGAACAACGACACACTCGATGCCTGCATTGACTGCTGAGCGGAGTCCGCGCTGCGAATCTTCGACAACGACCGCTTCGTGTTTCTCACCTCCGAAGCGTTCAAGTCCTTTGAGGTAAGGGTCAGGATGGGGCTTGGAACGTCCATATTCACCACTGCAGAGCACAAACTCCATATGTTCGGTAATGCCGCGTTTCGCATGAATAAGCTCGAAATCTTCACGGCGTGCCGAGGTGACAATGCCCATACGGTACTTTTTCGCCAAGGCGCCCAGTACTTCCTTAACGCCTTGTATTTCAATGTCTTCCGTGTGTATATAGTGCTGATAGAGCTCGTTGCGCTTGTCACGGGCTTTTTCAACGCTATAGCTGTCAAAACCCTGCTCCTCAGCGAGCAAAAAAGCACTTTGCCCGTTCACCATGATGTTGCGGTAGCGCTCTTCATCAAGGGTTATTCCCATGGTTTTGAGAATTTCAACATTGGCAGTAAAGTACCACTTCTCCGTCTCTACCAGTACGCCGTCGTTGTCAAAGAGTATATATTTTTTCATGGGGGAATTATAACAGACAATTTAATCGCTTTATGTTCAGGTTTGTTGGTTGATTATTGTAGTTTCATTGACTTATCTCTTTCCTTTTTGACTCGACAAAAAGGAAACGACACAGCACTAAAGTGCCGTACAGGGCGGAACTAAATTCCGTATCGTAAAAACCGCTCGCGACGGCTTCAAGCCCGACAGCTGTCGGGTGCCTTCCTTTCACTCGTTCCCTTCCTAAAAATCCCTAACTCGCTACGCTCAGACAAAGTGATTTTCTTAACGGAAGTCCACTCCTTACAGTCAGCTTTGCAGATGCCACGAATAAGAGCAAGTGGTAACGCATTGATTTGAATGTAAAAGCTAAAGCTTTTAAAGAGGTTCAGACTTGGTTTCGCTGTTAGTACGTCTTGGTGCAGTTCAAATAGTCGGAGGGGTTTCGTAACTCAAAATATTTGATGTATCAATATGTGACTGTGACCGCGTTCGTACTCTCTTTTTTTCCTCAAGGTGAGGGCTGTTAAGAAAAAGCCAACTGCTTGGCTTTTTTAAGACCGGAACCGTAGACGTTATGTGTAACATCGTCGTAGGCGTTTCTCTGTACGAGCAGAGAATAAAACGCTAAAGCGTAATGCAGAGTGGCACTTAAAGAGCTAAAGCTCAATGCATGGGAGCAACTAAATTGCGAGTCGTGAAATGCCACATCGTAAAAAAGTTGAATACTATTGATACAAAGTAATTAAAAAAGTTTAAATAGGAGAGAAATGCTCAAAATAGTCTATACAGTGAAAATGGAATATACATTCAAATTAAAGAAGACGATACCGCCTTCCTTTATGATTTTTAAAATCCAAACATTAAAAAATCCCATCACTGCTGCTTTCGCTATAATTGCACCAACAAAAGGTAGAGAACTGCCAAAAGATAATGGACAAACTATGAATTATGATGTAATCGTCGTTGGTGGCGGCCATGCTGGGATAGAAGCTTCTTTAGCTTCTGCGCGTATGGGACATAAAACACTACTGGTATCGATGTTGGCTGAGAATGTCGGTGCGACAAGCTGTAACCCTGCTGTAGGCGGACTTGCTAAAGGTCACTTGGTACGAGAGCTTGACGCCCTTGGCGGCGAGATGGGTCTTATTACCGATGAAGCGGGGATCCAGTTTCGTATCTTAAATAACACCAAGGGTCCGGCCGTACGCGGAACACGTGCACAGATCGATATGGATCAGTACCGTGTTATCGCCCGTAATATCGTTTTAAACACACCCAATCTTGAACTGTTACAAGAGACCGTTGATGATCTTCTGCTGGAAGATGGTGCGGTAGTCGGTGTTCGCACAGACCTCTTAAATGAGTATGGTGCCAAAAAAGTCATTTTGACAACAGGAACCTTTCTACGCGGGGTTGTTCACATTGGTGAGGTGACTAAAGAGGCGGGACGTTTTGGTGAGTTTGCAGCGAACAAACTCTCCATCTCTTTGATGGATGCCGGCCTTAATATCGGCCGTCTGAAAACAGGGACCTGCCCGCGTATTGATACCTCGACCATCGACTTCTCGGTCATGGAAGAGCAGCCCGGCGATGAGCTGCCGACACCGTTTAGCTTCCGTACAGACCGTGAGAAGTTTAAAAAGGACAAAAAACAGCTCCCTTGCTACATCACCTACACCAACGTAACGACGCACGACATCATCGAGAAGAACTTCTATAGAGCACCGCTATTTACAGGACAGATCGAAGGGGTCGGACCGCGTTACTGTCCAAGTATTGAAGACAAGATCAACCGTTTTCGAGACAAAGAGCGTCACCATCTTTTTATAGAACCGCAGACGATGGCGAACACCGAATGCTACATCAACGGTATGAGTACCTCTCTTCCGCCGGATGTGCAACAAGAGATCGTCCGCTCTATCGTTGGTATGGAGAACGCGAAGATCGTCCGCTACGGTTATGCGATCGAGTATGACTATGTCGACCCGACAGAGTTGACCCACTCACTGGAGACTAAAAAAGTGAAGAACCTTTACTTGGCAGGTCAGATCAATGGAACAACAGGGTACGAAGAGGCGGCTGCGCAGGGTCTTATGGCGGGTATAAATGCTGCCTTGAGTCTTGAAGAGAAAGCGCCTTTGATCTTGGGTCGTGATGAGGCATATATCGGTGTTCTTATTGATGATCTGGTGACTAAGGGGACAAAAGAGCCCTACCGTATGTTTACCTCACGCGCGGAGTACAGACTGCTTCTTCGTGAAGAGTCAGCAGATATGCGTCTGAGCAAGTATGGACATCAGTGCGGGCTTATTGATGATGCATTCTTTGCAGAGGTTGAGAAGAAAATAGCACAGATCAAAGAGGGTGTCGATGTTATCAATGCCACTGACTACACGCCAAACAAAGAGTTTATTGCCTTTTTAGAGAGTATCGGTGAAGAGCGTATCAGTGACAAGATCAATGCTCAGCAGCTCATTGCCCGTAAAAGTTTCACCCTTGACAAGTTGACGCTTCTGCTTCCTGAGCTCTCGAAGTTTGATGACTACATCAGAGAGCAGATCCTGGTCGAAGCCAAATATGCCCGATATGTTGAGAAGCAGCAAGAGGACATCGAGAAGATGAAGAAGAACATCCACATCAAGATCCCAAAAGATTTTGATTTTGCAGCGGTACGCGGTTTTTCCAAAGAGGTCATTGACAAGTTAGAGACCTTTCAGCCGCCGACCTTACAGGCAGCTTCACAGATTTCGGGTATCACCCCGGCAGCACTTGAGATCTTGCATATCTATATTAAGATGGCTGAGAAAAAACAGTAGGTCTCATGACCGTGCGTTGATTATATAAACGAGGGGAATGTAGATCTTGACGTATCGAAGTTGTTGGTTTCGAAAGTCATAAAAAGTGGAGATTCAACCCCAGGGGTGTAATCACGACCTGGTTGAAAGAGGACGTCAGTTTAGGCAAGAGCAGCTCTCTCAAAAGGGTTATGGTAGAGCCTGTCATACTCTTCATCTGTCGTGAGCAGATTGTCGAGCACATAGTAGCAGGAGTATCTGTTCAGCGGGCCACAGTTTCAAGGTATTCAGGAGCGAGTCATGCTTACGTTCGCATCATTACGATGCGTAATTGTAAGAAGCAGCGGCTAAAAAACAATTCTAGACCGGGCCGAAGAGGCTGCAGAGATGGTTGAAATCTTCGGGATATAAAGGCTGTTAGCTGATCGTCTCGAACCCTTTTTTGATCATGTAGTCGATGATATAGTCGTCTCCGACGTAGGATTCGTCCATCTCACTCGCCTGTCCAAGATTCTGCAAGACGCGCCGCAGCAGGTCTGTGGGGAGATCGAAAGCTTTGACCGACGTCATACCGGCGCTGATCTTGACGTTGGGATAGATGTTGTTCAGATCATAGAGCATGTTTTCAGAGGCCTTGAACGCCTCTTCGTAGCCGATATTGCCATAGATCACGCAGACCAGCCGACTGTTCAGTTCCACAACGGTATCGGTCTGGCGGATGAATTTCCTCATCATATCCATTACGTTGTGCTTATCCGAATAGAACGTCGCCATGCTGAACGGCACATCGTAACGCTGAAACCGATAAAGGTCCAACCTGATCGCGTTTTCGAGTACTTCTCTGTACTCCAGCAACACATTCTGCAAATACTGATTTGTCATTGTTCACTCCATTGAAAATATTATAACGATTTTCGGCTTCTTTAATATATAAATTTTCTCTTAATTCCTCGTTCCCACGATGTTCGTGGGAATGCATACTGCAACCTCTCTACTCCAAAAAGCCTAAACTTGTTCAAACGCTTCACCTCATATCTTTCAGCCCTTCCTAGTTTCTTTACCCTATAATTTCTCAACAAATTACCTATAAAGTTTTGACTATGAGACTATTTTATTATGTACACACCGGCCACCGTATCGGCTTGGACCGTTTTCGTCGTGCGGCGACTATTATCCGTGCTTTAGGTGATGTCGACATCACACTTTTGACATCCGATTTCCGCATCGCTCAAGAAGCTAAAGACTTTGGCGTCAAACGTTCTGTCGGTATCGATGTTGTTCGTAACATCCCTCAGATCGCCCACCATGGCGACAAGATCATCTTTGACTCTGATGAGCTTAACCCTGTCATGCATCAAGATATGGTGAACTATTTTTCGACTTTTATCCGTATTGCTGATGATCCAGATGCCGTTCAGCTAGAGGGCGAACTGCTAATCTCACCTTATCTTACAGGTGAGGGGATCTGTAACGGTGTGGCTGTAGATGAGAAGTACTTTGAGCAAACACCCAAAACGATAGAAAAAAGTTTCTTCTTTGGTGATGATGATTATGAAGAGGACCTGTTTGCAAATCTAGATATGTTTAAAGAGTTGGAGATGGAGATGATCATAGGCTTCTACTACTTTTTAAACTATGAAGACAAATTGGCCTCTGCTTTTACAAAACAGCATGAGTTTGAAGAGTATGATCAGGTTGTGCAGGGCTCGAAGATATTTGTCACCTCTTCACCGCAGGCAGCTTTGGAAAACCTTGCTTCTGGCGGCCGACCTGTGTACATTCAGCGTCCTGACTATGTGCGCGATTTTATCCCGCTTTTCGAGCAGCTCAATATTCCTATAGTGGATGGATTTGATAAATCAAAATTATTACTGCTAATGGAGGGTGTATCATCACATAATTATCACTCTTTGGAGCAATCTACACATAAAATCGCTGAATTCCTTAAAGAAAGCTTGTCTTTATCATAAATTAATCTCCTTTAAT
>JBATWM010000009.1:0-3896 GCA_049672605.1 Sulfurimonadaceae bacterium | reverse complement strand
TTTTTACGATGTGGCATTTCACGACTCGCAATTTAGTTGCTCCCATGCATTGAGCTTTAGCTCTTTAAGTGCCACCCTGCATTACGCTTTAGCGTTTTATCTTCTTGCTAGCTCAAGAAACGCCTTCGACGATGTTTCACATAACGTCTCCGGTTCCAGTCCTAAAAAAGCAAAGCAGTTTGCTTTTTCTTAACGGCCTTCACCTAACGAAAAAGAAGAAGAGCTATTGCCTCCGGGTACAGTTACAAATGGAATTTTATACTCAAAAGACCAGGCATTTTGGCACTACTGCCAAAATTAATGCTTAGACACAGCAAGAAGGTAGCTAGAGAATAATAAATTTTAAATCTAAAGTTCAATATAGAAAAGATGGCGAAGCTCATCGAGGGAAGAGGATTAAAAAAGTTTCAGATTTGGTGTAGATTGTACTGGATGTGCACCCGAAGGCGTACATCGGTACGTTGAGAGGTAAACTCCAGTGCAAGATGCGCCGAAGCTGGAACTTTTTAGCTTAAGCCAGCTGCTTCCATGCTCTTGACTTGAAAATCTGTAATCAACGGATCAATGATCTCTTCAAGAAGACCACCTGACATAATCTCATTAAGACGGTAAAGCGTCAAGGTAATGCGGTGATCAGAGATACGGTTTTGCGGATAGTTGTAGGTACGAATACGTCCACTACGGTCACCCGTTCCAACCTGCTCATTACGTACCGCACTGTCTAGTTTCTGCGCTTCCCGCATCTCAAGGTCATAAAGACGCGCTTTGAGAACTTTCATCGCTTTGTCTTTATTTTTATGCTGTGACTTTTGGTCTTGATTGGTCACGACCAGACCTGTCGGTAGGTGTGTGATCCGTACAGCAGAATCTGTCGTGTTGACAGATTGTCCACCATTACCCGAAGCACGCATAACATCGATCTTAAGATCAGTAGGGTCGATCTGAACTTCAACATCTTCAACCTCAGGCATAACTGCAACGGTGATCGCAGAGGTGTGAACACGCCCTTGTGACTCTGTTGCAGGTACACGTTGAACACGATGGGTACCACCCTCGTATTTAAGTCGACTAAAGACTTGCTCACCTTTGATCAAGGCAATGAGCTCTTTATATCCGCCTGCTTCAGATGGGCTAGTGCTCATCAGCTCGATCTTCCAACCCTTAAGGTCGGCATAACGAGTGTAGGCATTAAAAAGGTCCCCTACAAAGAGAGCAGCTTCATCTCCACCCGTACCTGCACGAAGTTCTACAATAATATTGCGATCATCGTTAGGGTCTTTAGGAATCAGAAGTTTTTTGATCTCATCTTCAATAACAGAGACTTGAGGTTCAAGTTCTCGTAGCTCTTCTTTGGCAAGTTCACCAAGTTCGGCATCAAAAACCATTGCTTTGTTATCTTCGATATCAGAAAGAAGGGCTTTGTACTCTTTGGTCTTCTCAACGATAGCAAACATACCAGACTGCTCTTTTGAGAGTGCAGTCATACGCTTAATATCGGAAGCTATATCTGGTGAGCTAAGAAGCTCAGTCAGTTCGTCGTAGCGTTCAAGAAAGGGGGTTAGTTTGTCTGCTAACATCAAGGGTGTTACTACCCTTAGATAGCGTTAACAGCTTGGTGAAGGCGGCTTACTTTACGTGCAGCAGTCTCTTTTTTCAAGATACCTTTGCTTACAAATTTATGAATCTGCTGATTAGCAATTTTAAATGTTGCTGTAGCCTCTTCTTTGTTGCCTGCTTCTATTGCAGCGCGAACTGCTTTAACAATGTTTTTTAAACGTGTGCGATAGAATCTATTGCGCTCAGTACGTGTTTCAGTCTGGCGGATTCTTTTCAATGCTGACTTATGGTTTGCCATATGCATTATCCTTTTTATAATAAAATTTGAGGTAGAATATTAGCTTAAATATAATTAAAATCAAGTTAAACGTATTAGAGAACTTTAAATAAGGTGTAAAAATGAAATTATTTGGAACAGATGGCATCCGCGGAGAAGCCGGAGCTTTTCTAACAGCTTCACTTGCGATGAAAGTTGCCATGGCAGCAGGTATCTACTTTAAAGACAGCGCAAAGACCAATAGGATCTTAATAGGAAAAGATACTCGCCGTAGCGGTTATATGATCGAAAACGCCATTGTCAGCGGGTTAACGGCTGTCGGTTATGATGTGATCCAGATCGGTCCAATGCCGACACCGGCTATTGCTTTTTTAACAGAGAACATGCGATGTGATGCAGGGATCATGATCTCGGCAAGTCATAATTCATATGAAGACAACGGTATTAAGTTTTTTGATGCACACGGCAACAAGTTTTCTGAAGAGATCGAAGCCAAGATCGAAAAAATTGCGAAAGATGAAGCCAAACTGAATGAAGCTGCTGTTACCGGTAAAGAGATAGGTAAAGCAAAACGTATTGATGATGTCATCGGACGTTATATTGTCCAACTTAAAAATTCGTTTAGCAAAGAGTGCTCACTTCAAGGGATGCGTATTGTTTTGGACACAGCCAATGGTGCCGGTTATAAGGTTGGACCAACTGTTTTGGAAGAGCTTGGGGCAGAAGTCATTGTCTTGCATGACAAACCGGACGGTTTTAACATCAATGAAGGTTGTGGCGCCACCCATCCAAAAGATGTACAAAAAGCAGTAGTCGAGTACCGTGCTGACATCGGTTTTGGTCTTGATGGCGATGCTGACCGTCTAGTTGTTATTGATGAGAAAGGCGACGTCGTCGATGGCGATCAACTTCTTGGTGCTTTGGGTCTTTATCTTAAAGAGAGCGGCCAGCTGCACGGTGACGGTATTGTTGCCACAGTTATGAGCAACCAGGGGCTAGAAGACTTTATGCAAAAAAACGACTTAACACTTCACCGCTCTAATGTGGGTGACAAATACGTTATAGAGATCATGAACGCGCAAGGCATCAACTTCGGCGGTGAGCAGAGCGGGCATGTCATCATGCAGGACTACGCAAAAACAGGCGACGGCTTGGTCACTGCGCTACAGACACTGGCCCTTGTTATCAGCAGTAAAAAGAGAGCTTCTGAAGTACTGCGCCCGTTTAGCCTCTATCCGCAAAAGCTGGTCAACCTCAGGATTAATGAGAAAAAACCGCTTGAGAGCATTGCAGGTTTGACTGAAAAATATGCAGCACTCGACAAGGCACATATTCGTTATCTTGTACGTTACTCAGGAACGGAGAATAAACTTCGCGTTCTGCTCGAAGGTAAAGATGCCAAAGCAATGGAAAAAGCGATGGATGACCTGACAGACTTTTTCAAGAAAGAGCTCAATGGCTAAGTCTCTTCTCGTTCTAGCCCTATCTCTTATCGGTATTTTTATTGTCGACCAGGGAATCAAAGAGTTTTTTATACTCAAAGCGATGGAGATCTACTCTCTGCCGCAAGAAGCGCTCTACAACCGTGCTCTTGATATCTATGAGACAAGCTGTATTAACATGCGTCTTATCTTTAACTACGGCGTCGCCTTCTCCATGCTCTCATTTTTAGAAGAGTATCTGAAATGGCTGCAGCTTGCCTTGATCATCGGTGTTTTAGCCTATGTCATCAGCCTAAAAAAGCTCTGCTATATGATCCCTTCTGGAATTCTTATCGGTGCCGGGCTCTCAAATGTCTATGACCGTTTTGTTCATGGCGGGGTCGTTGATTATGTCTTCTGGCACTGCGGATTTGATTTTGCTATCTTCAATTTTGCCGATGTAATGATCGATCTTGCAGTCGTATGGTTACTGTTTTTAAACTTCAAACCCAAGTTTTGCAAGGCTAACGAAGAGAACCAGGAGTTAATCTAGAATATTTTCTAGATCTCTCAAAACAATTTAAGTAATCCTAGTGTATTATTCCCATCTCTTTTACATGTGCTTCGTTAACTCGATAAGG
>JBATWM010000008.1:0-12924 GCA_049672605.1 Sulfurimonadaceae bacterium | reverse complement strand
AGCGGCGGTGCCCCGTTGGTTCTAAAGATCCTTGAAGGGACACAGGGTGTCGGTGTGGTTTTGGCAGAGACCCAAAAAGCGGCAAAATCAGTCTTGGATGCCTTTTACGGCATGGATGTCAACTTGCTTGTTCAGGAGTTCATTGAAGAAGCGGGCGGTACAGATATCCGGGCCATCGTTGTTGACGGCGAGGTGGTCGGTGCTATGAAACGTCAAGGTGCCGAAGGGGATTTCCGTTCCAACCTTCACCAGGGCGGCAGCGCTGTAGTGCACAAACTTACGCGAAAAGAGAAGTCAACTGCTATCGCAGCGGCCAAAGCGATGGGTCTGGGTGTCTGCGGTGTCGATATGATCCCTTCAGCACGAGGCCCGCTGGTGATGGAAGTCAATTCATCTCCGGGGCTTGAAGGCATTGAAAAGGCGACAGGTATAGACATTGCCGGTAAGATCATGGACTATATCGAAAGAAAAGTAACACCATATGATGGGACCACAAAACGCAAACGCGGACCAATAGATAAGATAGGAACCTAACGGTATCACCGCTTTTAGAGAAGGACTGACTGGTTCCGCCCTTCTTTTTTAGCTGTGTACAAGGCCCGGTCGAGGCGTTTCAGAAATGTATTGGCCTGTTCCTTCCCTTTAAGCGGCGTGATCCCGATACTTGTTGTAACCCTACCTACGTGGGCAAAGTCGAATGTTGCAATGCTGATTCGAATATGCTCTGCTAAAATCATTGCCTTATCTGAACTTGTTTCGGGAAGCAGTACTATAAATTCTTCACCACCCCATCGTGCAAAGACATCAGTTTCACGGATATGTGCCTGCACCAATTTACTAAACTCTTTTAAAACTTCATCGCCGGCATTGTGGCTATAGGTATCATTGATCTTCTTGAAGTGGTCAATGTCAAAAAAGAGCGCACTAAGATGACGAGTATAGCGCTTGGCCCGTTTGTATTCAATCAGCAGAAGCTCATCAAACTTTCTTCGGTTGTAGATGCCCGTTAATGCATCAATATTAGCCAATCTATTCAGGCGCTGCATCTCGGATCTCTCTTTGGAAATATCGATAATGATGGCAAGAAACAGTGTTGTATCGCCTTGTACGAGTAACCTGGTCTTGATACGTGTCCACAGACTTTGACCGTTTTTAGTAAGGAACTCCAAACTGGATGGAACTTTGGATTTATCATGTAATAACAGCCTTTGAAGGCTCTCCTGCATTGGCTGCTGTTGGGAAGGCACAATGAACTCCAAAAATCGTTTACCAAGCAGTTCACTGCTATTGTAGCCTAGCATCTTTTCAAGTGCCGGGTTAGAGTAGACAATGGTGTCATGAAACAAAACGATCCCCTCAGGCAGGTATTCACTGAGCTTTTCAAACATCTCCTGCTTGGCCAACAACTGGATGTATTTGGAAATATCGAAGAGACTGATAATAGCCATCTTTTTTCCATCCATATTCAAAGGAGACCGTGTTACTTGAAACCTTGTTTTTCCGAAAGTCAACTGACCGTTTCTGAGGGCAAGTGTCAATATCTCTTTGATCATATGAGAAATGTCTGTCTTATCGAGATCTTTTCTGCTCATCTTTTGTATAGACAAAAACTTTCGGTTTCCCTAAAGCGGTGTGTTGTCAAGATCTACCAGGATTGTCGGATAATTCAGGGTATCAAATAGTTCGAGTTGTTTATCATTCACAATCAGGACTCTCCTTCTTTCTGGAGTAAAGTATCATCAATCATAAAATGTTGAGCTCTAATTTTTAATACCATGTATAATCACTCTCATTTTGTTATTATATTGTATTAGCTCATAGTTAAAGGCGAGAGATGGAAGCACTTTTACAAATTCTTCTTATCACAGGTTTCTTCTCAATTATAATCAATACTATTCTGAAAAAATATGATTTTCCGCCGATCATCGGCTATATCGTTGCCGGAACATTTATTACCTACGTCTTTTCCCTGCGAGAGACCAGTCTGCACACGCTGCATGAAGTTTCTGAATTTGGTATCGCTTTCTTAATGTTTACGATAGGTCTGGAGTTTTCCATCAACAGCTTTAAAAAGCTCAAAAAAGAGATCTTTTTATTTGGAACACTGCAGGTCGTACTGAGCACTTTATTCTTTGCTGCAATAGCCTTTTATGTATTTACGCTTTCCCTTAAAACAGCAATCATCATAGGGTGTGCCCTGGCACTCTCCTCGACGGCTATAGTTTTGAAGATTCTGAACGAAAACCGGGAAATTCGCAAAGAGTACGGCCGCAGTGTTCTGGGCATCCTGCTATTTCAGGACCTTGCCGTTATTCCCATCCTTCTGATGCTCTCCATTTTTACAACGACCGGTATGGCCATAGAGACCATGCTGATCAATACGCTGTTGAGTGTCGCATTTGTACTGGCAATCTTGTTCTTCGCCGGAAAATACCTGCTAACGCCCTTTTTGTCCTTTGTCTTTGACGCACATTCCCAGGAACTTTTCATCGGTTCCGTACTGCTTATCGCCGTTGCCAGCTCCTATACCGCCTATCACTTCGGGTTTTCCTACTCCCTTGGAGCGTTTATCGGCGGGATGCTGCTGGCAGAAACCCCCTTTAAACATCAGATAGAAGCCGATCTTACACCCTTTAGAGACCTGCTTCTCGGTGTCTTTTTTGTCACGGTCGGCATGCAGATCAGCGTCGTATTTCTCTCTGCATACGTTTTAGAAATTCTGGCGATCATGGCTGCGGTCATGGTGCTGAAAACAGCGATTCTTTTCATGATGCTGATCTTCTTTACGGCAGCATCCAACGCGCTTAAAAGTGCTATTGCACTGTCTCAGGTAGGGGAGTTTTCCTTCGTGGTGCTTGAACTTGCCCGGATCGGCGGCATTACGACCAAGGAGATAAACCAGCCACTTATCATCGCGGTGGTTTTTTCCATGATTCTCACTCCTTTCATCGTCAAAAATCTTCAATCCCTCGTAGAACGCTTTCTTCCCTCTGCCGCGCATCTGCATGAGCCATTTTCAAGTGCAGGGGTCAGCGGGCATATTGTCGTTCTCGGCTACGGCAGTCTTGGCCGACAGGTATGCAAAAACCTTAGATCGCAAGGCCTGCTTTATGTAGCGGTAGATAACAACCGCAAGTTCGTGGATAAAAGCCGAAGAAACGGCGATCCCTTTATTCTGGGCAATGCACATCAGCAACATATCCTTGTTGATGCCAACGTACAAAATGCGATGGCAGTCATGATCACCGTCGAAAAGGATAGAGAGACGGCTTTGCTTGTCGATTCGATTTTCCATATAGCGCCGACTGTCAATATCGTCGTCTCAAGCAGAAATGATGATTCCACACTTCTGTTTGACAAGCGCATACGTTCCTTTGTGCATGAGCATCAGGAGGTGGCGCACAGCATGGTCGTGCAAGCCATCACCTGTGACGTTAAGCAAGATGATTTATAGTACCAAAGGTTTATGATGCAGATTCCTGAATATGCCCACAGCTTTAAAGTCGAAGAGATCCTCAATTTGCTTCAAACAGCTCCTGATGGCCTGAAGCACGATGAGGTTACCCAACGGCAAAAAGAGTTCGGAAAGAATCTCCTTGAAGAGCACAGGGTAAGCCGGCTCTCTATTTTGGCAGGACAGTTGAAATCGCCGCTTGTGCTGATCCTGCTCCTCGCATCGCTCATCGCTTTTTTGGTAGGAAGCGTCGGTGATGCTCTGCTGATCGCCCTGATCGTCTGTATCAATACGGCACTTGGCTTCTGGCAGGAGCTCAAAGCATTGACCTCTATCGAAGCATTGAAGAAAATGACCGAGAGCAGGGTCGTTGTCATACGGGAGGGCAAAGAAACGGTTGTCGCTTCATCACAGATCGTTCCCGGAGATTTCATTGTTTTGCGCGAAGGCGACATCGTTCCTGCCGACCTTCGGCTGATCAAAGTAGAGGGATTGAGCATCGATGAATCGGTGCTCACCGGTGAATCGGTACCGGTTAACAAAGAGGCTGCTATTGCTCTGCCCAAGAAGACTCTGCCGTACGAACTGGATAATATGGCACTCTCAGGCACGGTTGTCGTCAAAGGGAGCGCTACGGCAGTGGCAGTCTATACTGCACAAAAGAGCTACCTGGCCTCCATTGCGGCAAAAGCGCAGGAAGAGTCGCCGGAAAGTCCCTTGAGCAAAGCGCTTGCCGTCTATACAAAAAAGCATCTTGTGCTCACCCTCTCCATTATTGCGATTGTCGGCATCATCGCCTTTTTTCAAGGCCGCGATCTTCTTGACATCACGATGCTGCTGATCGCCGAGATCGTATCGGCCATTCCGGAAGGGCTGCCCATCGTTGTGACGCTTGTCCTTACGATAGGGGCCATGGCCTTAAGCCGTAAAAATGTTCTGGTGCGATACCTTCCTACCGTCGAAACGCTCGGCAGTGCAACCGTCATCGCATCGGACAAGACCGGCACGATCACACAGGGGAAACTGATCGTTAAAGAGAGTTTTGCCATTAACGAGACCTTCACCAGAATCGCAGCCGCCCTGGCCAATGAATCGAAGCTGGGCAAAGGTGACCCTATCGATACGGCATTGGCACAATGGCTTGGAGGCCATTTCGAGGAGATCAGAAAAAGTTTCCGACGCACAAGTTTTTACCCCTTCGATACCAGGTACCGCTTGATGGCGAGTGCGAATATTATCCATGATGAGCATAAGATCGTCGTCAAAGGAGCCTATGAATCGCTTAAAGAGTTTGCGCGCAATAGCAAAGACTTTGAAAAGCTCGAAGAAGTTCACGACGACTTTGCCCGAAAGGGGCTGAGGGTACTGGCCATGGGTGTCGGGGAGTACGAAAGCGACGACATCGAAACATGGGAGATCGACATCGTCGGACTGGTAGGCTTTCTCGACCCGCCGAAAGATGATGTCAAAGCAGCGGTTGATACGGCAAAAAATTCCGGCATACGCATTATGATGATCACCGGCGACAATGCACTGACGGCCACCGCCATCGCCGAAGAGGTCGGTATCTACACCGACGGCGACCAGGTCTTGAGCGGAGAGGAGATCGCCGAGATGGATGATGACACGCTCAAAGAGAAGCTTTTTCATACCACCGTCTGGGCCCGAATGCTCCCCGAACACAAATACCGTATCGTCAAACTGCTCCAGGAAAACGGCGAGATCGTCGCTGTTACAGGCGACGGTGCCAACGATATTCCGGCGCTTAAAGCGGCCGATCTGGGCATCGCAATGGGAAGCGGCGCGGAAGCAGCCAAGGCAACGGCAAAGATGATCCTGCTGAACAACGATCTTTCCGTCATTATAGAAGCGATACGTCAGGGCCGCATCATTGCCAACAACATCCGAAAATCGATCTATTTCCTCGTATCGACAAGCATCGATGAGATCATCCTGATCTCCGGTGCCATTCTGATGGGCTATCCGCTGCCACTCTACCCATTGCAGATCCTTTGGATCAACATCGTTGCAGACAGTGCCCTGGACAAAACCTTCCCCTTCATCAAAGAAGAAGGTGATGTCATGAAACGCAAGCCTAAGAGACCGGATGCCCTGTTTTTCGACAAAGTACAGATCGCCCGGACCCTCTACGCATCGGCGGTCATCGGTATTTTGGGGCTTTGGCTCTATATTGAGACCTTCTCGACACGCGGCCAAGACATTGCCGTTTCGACCGTCTTTACGGCAATGATCGTGGCCATCTGGGTCAATGGTCTGCAGTCACTCAAAGAACATGAACCGTTTTTAAGACATATCGGAACCAGTTTAACCATCAGTCCCTACCTGTGGCTGGGCATCTCTATAGGCGTTCTTTTGCAGGGTGCCATACTGTTTTTTGCGGGTGAATGGTTCCATGCTTCACTGCCTGACTCTGTATCCTCCGGTTATATTCTAGCGATGGCTTTGAGCGTATTTTGTCTTATAGAAGCGAGGAAATGGGCAGAGTACTGGTATCGAAACGGCCTCCGTCCGGAGGGATGACCGCTGGTCCATCCAATATAGAGTTGCGATGGGCACAGACTTTACTGTATGATGTAGAAAAAAAAGAGTCCCCATGTATGATCGAGTGATTCTGCTCGTCGGAATAGCTGCCGACGAAGTGCTTTTAAAGAGCATTGTGGAGCATATAGAGACGCAACACGGGCTGAAGACGGAGATCCTCCTCTTTTCCCGATACAGTGCGCCTGTCGAAGCCTCCCTTTATCTGCTCTACCTCTCCGATGAAAACATACGCGACCTTTTCGCAAGAGTGACATCGTCATCTATGAACGTGGGCATCCTCTCCAATGAGCGATGCCCCTACGCCATTAGAAGTTTCGGTATCTCCCGCGATACGTTCGAAGCCATCGACGATGCGTTGAACGGTGCAGAAGCGACCCCTGTCGATCTGCTGAAATGCAACGGTATGCCGGTTCTAGGCAGCATAGTTATAGGGGATGTCCACGGCATGAACCGAGAAGGTAATATAAGGAAAGGCATATTCAAAAAAATTGCCGCTTTTTTTTCTGACCTTGTACACCTCTCTTTTCAAGGCTACACGATTACCACCGCCAAAGGGAATATAACCACCACGGCTGCAACTGGCATATTGATATTTGAACACAATATCAGCGGAGTAAGCCAGAATATTATGCAAGAGGATTTTTCGCTTCATGACGGCATGCTTCAAGCCTTCATTCTAGCCCCTTCAAGCATTGTTTCATACCTTTATTACCTATTTTTGAGCGAATTTATTAATAAGATCTTTAGCAAAAAACTTCCAAAATGTATTGGCTTGATCTCTTCTTCGCGACTTGATATCACAAGTCCTCAACCTATTTCATATATATCTACGGGCGAATCTCTAAGCGATAATATGCTCACACTTGAAGTTGTCTCAGATGCCGTTCGGATACATCTTGGCCGAAATATCAGGGACATCCCTGCTAAAAATGCAAATGAAAAAAAAGAGATAATACGTATGCATGAACTGCCGCAAGCGGAGAAAGCAAGCATGCTCGCAAATGAGTCAATCCCTTTTTTTTCAGTTGCTAGTGAAGAAGACTTTAAAGAGCTTTTTATTGCGCTGAGAGAAAGCTCAAGAGTCTCATCCGTTTTTATTATCCTTATGGTGCTAAGTACCTTGTTGACAACAACCGGGCTGTTCCAAAATTCGACACCTGTTATCATCGGTGCTATGATACTTGCTCCTTTGATGGCGCCTATCGTCTCATTTTCTATGGGGGTAGTAAGGGGTGAGAAGGAGCTGTTGAAAGAGAGTACAACAACGCTGATGGTCGGCATCGTAACCGCACTTGCATTTTCATGCCTCTATACGTACCTAATGCCATTAAACCTGCTGACTGAGGAGATGCGAGGGCGGCTAAACCCGAATATTCTCGACCTGATGGTGGCGATCCTCTCGGGTGTGGCCGGCGCTTACGCCCAGGCCAAGTCTGAAATAGCCAAAAGCCTTGCGGGTGTGGCAATAGCGGTGGCCCTTGTCCCGCCGTTGAGTGTGACGGGTATTGGTATCGGCTGGTGGGACATGGCGATCGTCTACGGCTCATTCCTGCTTTTTATGACCAACCTTGCAGGCATGACCCTTGCGGCCGCACTGACCTTTCTGATACTGGGATATGCACCGGTCAAACGGGCTACAAAAGGTATAGTATGGACCTCCATGTTTCTGCTAATCGTTACGATTCCCCTGTTTGTGTCATTTTTTAAAGTCATTGAGCAGAACAAGATATCCAAACAGCTTAAATCGGTCGAACATCTTACCCTCAACGGCCGGGAGGCCACAATCCGGACGATCTCCGTAGATCTGAGCAGAGAGATACCTGTCATCTATATCAAAGTTAGAAGCAATTCTGCTTTGCAGGAGGAAGAGCTGCAAAAGATCAAACTTCATATTAACGAGGTCCTGGAGAGACCGGTTGTCCTGGACGTACTTTCCGAGATTGAGCTGAAATAGCAGAAGGATCGGATTATGCTTTTTCGCTCTTTATCTTCCACAGGTAGACTATGATACCGGAGGTGAAGATCACAAGCGAGACCATCAGTAAAACGGCTTTGAAGGTCCCTGAATCACCTTCTGCAAATGGCAGCCCGCCGGTGTTCATGCCGAAGAAACCGACAACGAGGTTGAGCGGAAGGAAAATAGCAGAGATGATGGTGAGCAGATAGATCATCTTGTTCATCTTCTCATTGGTGCGAACATTGTAGAAGCTGTAGAGGTAGTCAAGTTTGGAGAGCTGCAAGGTGGCAGCACGCATCGTACGATCCATGTGTTCGTGAAGGTCCGCATAGCTGTTTTCGGGAAATCCTTCATCCTGTTCATAATAGCTGATCACCTCTTTCATCGTAATCGATGCACGCAGCAAAATACGTTCAACGCGCAGTATATCGCGCTTGAGGTCCAGCCAGTTTGTCATGAAATCTTTTGCACTCCTGTCTTCATACAAAAGTTCTTCCATCTCCTCGATCGTGTCCTGGTAGCCGGTAAATGATTTCAGTACCTGATCCATGGCTGTGTCGATGATTTTATAGGGACCGTAAAATCGCGAATCCAGTGCCTCAAATCGCTTTTCACTCTTGTTATAGAAAAAACTGTTATCGCTTGTCAGTACAAAACCCATTGAGATGGCATCGAGTTTTTTCTCGATGACAGGAACACGCATGATTAGCATGTCATACCCTTCGTTCTTATCAAAGATAGAAGGGTGGACTTCATTGCTTAAGTCTTGAAGATGGAGCGGGTCTATAAGCTGTTCTATATGGTCCATGATAACCTCAATTGTTAATGCACTATTGTAACGAAAAAGAGTACAATCCTCTAAAATAGGAGAAAGAATGAGACACTATTTTACTATTGAAAAAATCCCGGTTTTTATAAAATTTTTTATCACATTGGCGCTCTTCGTTGCGGTGAAGGATATTGGCTCTATTGACACCTTCGGCAAATTAGCCGTTGCTTTACTGGAGTTTATTATTATTCTCGAATTGATACGGATGCTGGTAGAATTTCTTTTCAGCGATGACAACCGTATAAAGCTGCGTCTGATGATCGACTCGACCATAGTTTTTTTTATCCGTGATATTATGCTGATCGTCAATGACAAGTTCGACCTGACAAAGATCGCTTCTATCCTGGGTGTTGTCGCCGTACTCTTTATCTTCAGGATTATTACCATGAAGTACACCCCCTCCGATATGGAGAGTGAATATCGTAAAAAAGTTGAGAAGGATTGGCTTGAGCAGTAATCGCGGTCACTGCGGTAGTACAGCAACTCGGATAGAAAGCTAACCTGTGCTGTTCCCTTCGCAGAAAAAGAGACTCGGAACCTTCGGCGGAGTCTTTACTCCAAGTGTTTTGACTATTCTTGGTGTCATTCTTTTTTTACGTTCTGGGTATATCATCGGAAACGGCGGGCTCCTTGAGGCTCTTGGCATTATCGTGCTGGCAAATTCCATCTCTTTCTTTACCGCCTACTCTCTGGTAGCAATTGCCACTAATCTACATATCAAAGGCGGCGGAACCTACTATATCATTTCCCGCACACTTGGTCCGGAGTGGGGCGCGATGATCGGTATAATCCTTTTCTTCGCTATCTCTGTTTCAGTAGGTTTTTATTGCATTGGTGCCGCCGAGGTAGTTGCTCCCATGCTTTACGATTTGGGTGAATACAGCCTACAATGGACAGCTGGATCAATTGCTGTTTTACTTTTTACTGTGGCGTGGATAGGTGCGGACTTTTCCACCAAATTTCAGTATTTTGTCATGGCTGTTTTGGCACTGGCGCTACTCTCTTTCTTTTTTGGAGCTTTAGAGAAGGCTGATACGGCACAGCTGATGCTATCATGGCATAGCGATAGCACTTCACCTGGATTTTGGTTCCTTTTTGCAGTTTTTTTTCCTGCCATTACGGGCTTTACTCAGGGGGTGAACATGTCCGGTGATCTTAAAAATCCCCGCCGAAGTATTATACTCGGTACAATCTGGGCGGTAGGCATTTCATTTGCTATCTATATTGGAACGACACTGCTCCTTGCTGCCGCCTATTCACAGGAGATATTACGCAATGATATGCACGCATTTGAACATGCGGCATGGATTCCGGAACTGGTCATTGCCGGTATCGTCGCTGCTGCAGTATCTTCGGCCTTGGCCTCCTTTCTGGGGGCACCAAGGGTACTCTCGGCCATGGGAAAAGACAAGATATTTCCTCTGGTCGGTCTCTTTTACGAATCATCATCACCAGACGCTAATCCAAGACGGGCACTGATACTGTCAGCTATTATTGTTGCACTGACCATTGCAGTCGGGGAGCTCAATACGGTCGCGTCCATCGTGACCATATTTTTCCTACTGACCTACGGTGTGCTCAACTATGCAACCTTTTACGAAGCACATGCCCAAAGTCCTTCGTTCAGACCGACGCTCCCGGGCTTCAATAAATGGGTGTCGTTTGTCGGCGTTCTTTTCTGCATGGGTGCCATAATCGCCATTGATCCCGCAGTCGGCGTCATATCGGCCTTTGTTGTCTCCCTTGTCTACCTCTTGCTCAAATACAAAGTCAGTGACGACATTGCATGGTCAGACAGCACCCGATCTTTTAATCTCAAACGGGTGCGGGACCTTCTTCTGCAAATAGCAGACAAAGAGGAACATCCCCGAGACTGGCATCTTAACCTTGTCGTCTTTCTTCCCGACCGGTATGGCGAGTGGGCGGAGATGCTCTACTTCTCTTCGCTTATCGGCAGTGCCAGTGGAACCATCACGGCTGTACGCTTTTACGAAAAGAGGTACAATCCGAGTCGGTTGGAGGAAGAAGAACAAAGGATAAAAGATGCCATTGACGAAACAGGGGCAGATGCCTTTTCTCTCGTACTTTCTGAACTCTCTTTTGAAGAGGGGCTGTCCACATTTATCCAAGCCTACGGACTCGGACCGATCAAGGCCAATACCGTCATCCTCGGATGGCAGAGACAGCACAATGATATTCAAGAACACAAGTCCTATATCAGGCGTCTGCTAACCGCTTTGCATCTTGGGATGAACCTTGTCATTCTTAAAACCGACAATAAGGCTTTGCATGCGCTTGTCAACGGCACAACGCCTCCGAAACGGATCGATATATGGTGGGGCGAAAGCAAAACGGGGCAATTGATGCTGCTGCTGGCATTTCTTGTGACGCAGAAGCAAAAGTGGGAAGATATTGCTATCCGTATTTTGGCGCAGAGCAGTAAGGACCATGAAGAGAATACCCTGTATGGTTTTCAACAGATGCTTGAAAAGGTAAGAATTGATGCAGAGATCAAGTTACTCGATGAAATTCATGCCGAAGCCATCTTCGAACACTCTTCTGATGCCTCTTTTGTCTTTATGCCAATGAAACTCTTCGGTACTGCTCCGGAGGATTACGTCGGAGATTCACTGTATGACCCGCGTTTCGATGTGTTGAATTTTGCGCTATTTATTGCCAGAGAAGATATTGAACTTGACGCTGACCTCGACGATATGCAGAACAATGAGACAGATGAATCAGTATGAGGAGTACAGGTTGTTGGCTTGTTGCCATAGCTCTAACCTATTGTCAATTGACGCGCTAAAGATCAATATCTTTCTTTTTATGTGCTTTCACGTACTATATCGCCAGGAGATAACATGGCAGAACTATCCATTTGGCTCGGTATCGCTTTTTGTGTTTCTCAATCAGCGATGTTTTCCGGGTTGAACCTCGCTTTTTTCAGCATTAGCAAGATGCGGCTTAAGATCGAGATGTCTCACGGTAACCGTGCGGCTGAAAAGGTGCTCGCGATGCGCGAAGACGCCAACTTCCTTTTGACGACCATTCTTTGGGGGAATGTCGGCATCAATGTATTGCTCACGCTGCTCTCAAACTCAGTCATGGCAGGAGCCATGGCATTTTTGTTTTCGACGGTTATCATTACCCTTTTTGGTGAGATCGCCCCGCAGGCGTACTTTTCACGACACGCTTTACGCATGGCTTCAGCATTGGCTCCTATTTTACGCCTGTATCAGCTGTTGTTGTGGCCGCTGGCCAAACCCTCGGCAAAGGTACTCGATCTATGGCTGGGAAGAGAGGCAGTCCAGTTTTTCAGAGAGAACGAGATCGAGGAGATGATACGCATGCATATACGTGAGCGTGATTCGGAGATCACACATGTTGAAGGTAAGGGGGCACTGAATTTCCTGGCAATCGATGACCTGAAGGTGAGCGAAGAGGGTGAACGTATTGATCCACTTAGTATCATTCCATTACAGTTTGAGGGGAACCGCCCAGTTTTCCCTGTCATCACCTCTTCGGCGGAAGACCGGTTTTTACGCCGTGTGAACAAATCTAAGAAGTCGTGGATTATTCTCACCGACATGCGCGACAATCCCCGATTGGTCATAGATGCAGACGGCTTCATCAATGCGGCGCTGTTTGAATTTGACACGTTTGAGCCGAGGGAACACTGCCACCGACCGATGATCATCTCCAATATGGAATCGACACTTGGCGATACCTTGTCGGGGCTGCAGGTCGATGCGGAGCATACGGAAGATGATGTCATTGATGAAGATATCATACTGATCTGGGGAGAAGACCGCCGCATCATCACCGGCGCGGATATTTTGGGACGGCTTTTGCGGGGGATCGCGGCAAAGTAGTCCCTTGTTTAGAACACTGCCATATTACCTTAGACGCAATCAATGCCAAAAAGTGCGATTTTGTCTTTAAATGCTCCGTAAAAGAAAACGATACATCATCAGGTTAAACTAGCTTATAACAGAGGGGTGCCATTTTCACGGTGCCATAACAATATACCGTCCCATATCTCCTCGGCACTCTCGGCATACCAGAAAAGCTTGATGTCTTCAGGATCGATGACCCCTTCGTCGAGGAGATAGCCAAAATCGA
>JBATWM010000007.1:0-2760 GCA_049672605.1 Sulfurimonadaceae bacterium | reverse complement strand
CTGACTCGTCCAGGATCGTGTAGGTCCCCCATGGCCGGTGGGCCGTGGCATGGACGTTCGGCAGTTCGGAGTTTCGCTCTTTAAGCCTCTTGACCACCTCTTTGACCTTCTGGCTGCTCCCTTTTCTCGAGACAAGAAGAGCATCCGCCGTGTCGATGATAAGCAGGTCATCCACATCGATGGTTGCGACCAGCTTTTCTGAGATAATGAGGTTATTGCTTGAATTTTGAATTATTAATTTTGAATTTTGAATTAGATCAGATGCGTTGCCATCTGAGTCCTTCGGAAGTTCATCGTAAAGCGCGTCAAAACTGCCGAGGTCGCTCCAGGCGATGTCGGATGGGATGACCTTGACCTTGTCGCTCTTCTCCATCACGGCATAATCGATGCTGTCTTCGGGGATCGCCATCATGGCATCATGGCTTATACGGATCATCTCATCTGTTTTAGCGCTGTTGTAGGCCGTAAGTGAGGCTTCATAGATCTCTGGTGAATACTTTTTAAGTTCATCAAGGAAGAGACCCGCTTTAAAACAGAACATTCCGGAGTTCCAGTAGTATTTTTGCGCTACGTTTTGCGTGCTAAGTGCTACGTTCTCTTCTAAATAAGCTTCTGCTGTTTCAAGGTCTGGTTTTTCTTTAAAACTTTTAACATCCAAGCCCTCAGTCGTAATACGTAACTCGTAATCCGTAGCACTAGGAAGCTCAGCCTCGATGTAGCCGAAACCTGTCTCAGCGTATTGAGGAGTAATACCAAAGGTGACAAGGTTCTCTGTTAATGCCAGCCCTTTCGCTTTTTCAACCGCTTCAAGATAGGCTTTTTCATCTTTGATAAGATGGTCAGAGGGTGTCACCAGTACGACCTCTTCGGCATCGAGGGCGAAACAGGCAAGCGCGATGGCCGGGGCCGTGTTACGGCCTACCGGCTCAAGCAGGTAGTTGGCTTTGTAGTTGCTGATCGCCATCTCTTCGATCTGATCGACCGCCAGGAAGTACTGTTCAGCGTTGGAGACGATGAACTGCGCGTCACACGCTTTTTGGTTTCTCTCGACCGTCTTTTGAAAAAGTGACTCGCCTTCAAACAGTTTGACAAACTGTTTTGGCATCAAGGTACGGCTTAAGGGCCAAAGTCTTGTTCCGCTGCCGCCGCATAGTATAATATTGGTCATCCACTGCTCCAAACATATTTTTCAAACCGTACCGTTTCTGAAGAGTTACCCTCTTACGGCCACCCTGAAATAAAAAAGGATTTTACCCTTTTGTCCATTAAAACCGCATTGGATTTAACAGATGAAAACAGATGAGAGCTTGCTTCGTAGCGGGGGACGGCGAGGGGTGAACGGTATGATGAAACGGTGGAAAAAAGCACTGCAGATCAAAGAGCGTCTAGGCGGCTTTAGTAGAAAAATTTCCCGGTAAACAGATCTCATTCACCCAGACAGTTCTTGAACGCGAAGCATTTATGTTGCTATCTCCTAACTCACCTGTTTAACACCCCTCTGTCGCTTCACTGAAGAGCGCTAAGGAGCGCGTAGAGTGAAATATAAACAGGACCTCTATCTTCTCATGCTCAAACTCTTTGACCGCGCTATAGGCGATCTTCGCCGCTTCTGCCGGCGGATAGCCGTAGATACCCGTCGAGATGGCAGGAAAGGCGATGGAGTCACACCCCATCTCAAGCGCTCTTTTCATCGAGTTGGTGTAGGCGTTTTTCAAAAGTTGTTCGCATGTACTTTTGCATTGGGGGTAGATGGGACCGACCGTATGGATCACATAGCTTGCCCTCATCTTTCCCGCCGTTGTCACCACCGCCTCTCCCGCCGGCAGCCCGTCGGGGTAGTCACTTTCACGTATGTTGCGGCACGCCTGCAGGATCTCTGAGCCGCCCGCAGCGTGGATGGCCCCGTCGACGCCGCCTCCGCCAAGCAGAGAGGCGTTGGCCGCATTGACAATGGCACAGACCTTTTCGCGGGTAATATCACCCTCTTTAAGATAGATCTTCATCTCTCCCCCCTGACTGAACTCCTGAAAATATCATCCTGCCAATCGGACTGATCATCATGAAAAGTTACCGTTTTATACAGATAGAGTATCCAAATATTCTGTCAAAAATCTACCGTTTCTTATTAGACTCACAAGCTATCAAAAGAATTTTTGACAGAATTTTTGGTTATAGTATATACATAACATCAAAAGGAGATACAGATGAACAAAGTTCTACTAGCAATACTTTTAACCCTAGGTCTGAGCACAGCAGCTGTCGCAGAAAACCCGGCAACAGAAGGTACATACACCGCACCCGACGCAAGCACCCTTGACTTCAGCGGTGATTACAGCTTCGCAATCGGTGCCGCAGTGGATTACAACGCTGGTCTTACAATGCAGTTTAAAAAGATGATCGACATCTCTGTGGGTATTTCAGGTGCCGGTGCAGACTTTCTCTTTTTTCGTTACGACTTTATGCCGGGGAGTAAGTTCTTCTCAAAAAAACCGATGAGTTTCTACGTTGGCGGCGGTCTAGGTTACGTTTGGGATGACAAGTATGCTAACGCAAGAGAAGGTCTTATCTTGCGTACGCCTATCGGAGCAGACTGGCAGTTTCATAGAAGATGGGCCGTCTACCTCTCTGCTGCACCGGCGATCAACTTTGAAAAAGATACCAGTGCGAACAACAACAGTGGCGATACCAAGTTCATCGTCATGGGAACAGTCGGTATCCGTTACCTCTTCTAGCGCCTCATGAACCCTTAGGGGTTCAACC
>JBATWM010000006.1:0-14114 GCA_049672605.1 Sulfurimonadaceae bacterium | reverse complement strand
TGGCGTTTTGAACATCTTGCCCATATCATCGATAAGGTCGAAGACAAGTCTCGTGTTGGCGTCTGTATCGACACCTGTCACATGTTTACAGCCGGTTATGACATTCGAACAAAAGATGTCTATGATGCGACATGGGCTGAGTTTGAGAAGGTGGTTGGGTTTAAATACCTTATGGGCATGCACATCAACGACTCTAAACCGGACCTAGGCTCACATGTGGACCGCCATCAAAGCATAGGCCTTGGCAAGATTGGTGCAGATGCATTTAAGCTTATCATGAATGACGAGCGTATGGATGACATCCCCCTGATCTTGGAGACGATCGATGAGACGATCTGGGATAAAGAGATAGCGATGCTTTACTCTTTTGAGAAGTAAAAATTAGGTCTAATAGCTACAAATAGAGACATTTTTAGCAAAAAAAGAACCTGTTAAAGAAAGTTATAAATTAACTATGGCAGAATGGGGGAAATTAGCTTATTAGAGCCTTTGACATAGTTAAATGGTATCAACTAAAGCATCAGGAGAATCAATGAAAAAACTACTACTCGTCTCTGCGGTTGCCGCAACAACACTTATGGCTTCAGGATACAAAATCCCAGAACAATCACTCAACTCTACAGCACTTGCAGGTGCTTATGTCTCTAATACCTCTGCAGCCGATGCAGCGTATTACAATCCTGCTAATATGGCATTTATGAGTTCAGATAAACATCTTGAACTTAATGCGATGTATATTCATCTTGATCCGATCGATTTTAGTGGCCAAGTAGGCGGACAGCCTGCTAATGCGCAGAGTGCATCAGAAGATTTTATTATCCCGCAGATCTATCTAGTGAGCAAATCGATGGGCGAGGATGAAGATGTTCGTCTTGGTCTTTCTGTGAATGCACCGGCAGGACTTTCTAAGCGTTGGCCAGAAGGGGTTCAAGCTATGTACGCGGAAGAGTTCACACTAAAAGTGATTGAGGTGAATCCTACAATTTCATATAGAATTATGGATAACCTTGCGATTGCTGGTGGGGTAAGATTTGTATACTCAGATGGCGTTATTAAAGCAAATACTGCTGCAGGAGAAGGGCTTTTACAAGGTGCTTTAGATCTACATGGAAGTAGCTGGGACATAGGTTATAACTTGGCATTGTCATATAAACCGTTTGACATGTGGGGGATGGCGCTCACCTATCGGTCTAATGTTGATTTGACTGAAGAGGGTGGTGCTGCATCTGGTCATCCAATGATGCCTTCACTTACAGCATCAGTAGAAGTACCTTTACCTGCTACGTTAACAGTAGCTACAGATGTAGATATTACTGAGAGTACGAATATAGAGTTTGTCTATGAACGTGCATTTTGGTCTGCATATGAAGAGTTAGACATTGTGATTGATACAACTCCATTCGGTATGCCTGTAACACATATGGGTGGCGAAAAAAACTGGAAAGATTCAAACACTTTCCGTCTTGGTCTAACACAAGGTTTGGGTGATTCTTTTGATCTGATGGTCGGTTTTGCTTATGATGAAACACCGGTTCCGGATGAGACACTTGGCTTTGAACTTCCAGATAGCAACGCGCTCATCGGCTCTATCGGTGCTCGTTGGGCAGTTAATGAAGAGTTTGATATCGGTGCAGCGTTTTTGTATGATCAGAAAGAAGACAGAACGGTTTCGAGTGCTGATAATCAAAATGGTATCAATGGAACATTCTCAGGTTCTAGTGCGACCATGTTCAGTGTTGGTCTAGGTTATAAATTCTAAGAAACTTTTTTATACTACCCCTTTGCGGGTAGTTTCTCTCACACTCCTCTCTTTCACAAACAACTTATCCATCCCTTAATCATAGATATAATAGAATTAAACCCATAAAGCCTTTTAAAGGAATCCCATGCAATTGACCTACCCTTACCAAAATTTCTATGACATGCTTGATGCAGCAGCTTCATCATCACCAAACAAAACAGTAATTTTTATTGATGATCGTAAGGTGACTTATAAAGAGTTTTTACATAAGGTCGATGCTTTCGCCCGTTTTTTAGAGATCGCTGGTGCTGGGGTGGGTGACAGGGTTGCACTGATAGCGCCTAATAGCGAAGAGTTCGTTATTAGTGTCTATGCTGCAACTAAGATAGGCGCTGTTGTGGTACCTATAAACAATATGCTCAAAGCCAATGAATATGAGTACATTTTAAATGACTGTGAGGCTAAACTGTTAATTACGTCACAACAGTATTTGAAAGAGGTTCAAGAACTACCCGCAACCACAAAAGTTGAGAAGACAGTCTGGGTTGACGAAGCGCCGCAGATAGACAGTAGCAACATCGTCTTTGATGAGATCTTAGAGACCCACCGTCACGGCGAAGAGAGCAGTGGGCTTTCAAAGCTGGATGATATGGCGATCATCTTTTATACGTCGGGAACAACCGGTCATCCAAAGGGTGCGATGATGAGTTATCGTAACATCTTTTCAAACATGATTGCAGGATCTGAACGTTTTGATGTCACACACAAAGACCGTTTTATCGTCTATTTGCCGATGTTCCATGCCTTTACGTTCACCGTTATGCTGTTGATCCCTTTTTACAGTCGAGGCTCATTTGTCATCATCCCAAAACTGTTGCCATTTAGTAATATCATCAAGCAGACACTACTTAAAAGGGTGACCATATTTTTAGGGGTACCAGATGTCTATAATGCACTGATCAAAGTTAAACTACCATGGTACTTTATGTGGTTTAACAGTATTCGTGTCTTTATCTCGGGAGCGTCTGCTTTGAGTGAAGATACACTGAACAGATTCAACCAAAAATTCAAACGGGCCACGATGTTAGAAGGGTATGGGTTGAGTGAATGTTCACCGGTTGTTTCGGTTAACCCAATGGATAAGCAAAAACCGATGTCGATAGGGTTAGCCCTTCGCAGCTATGAAGTCAAAATAGTTGATGATGAGATGTTGGAAGTACCGCTTGGTCAGGTCGGTGAGATCATTGTAAAAGGTGACAATGTGATGATGGGCTATCTAAACCGTCCTGAAGCGACAGAAGAGACGATCATCAATGGGTGGCTGCGTACGGGTGACCTTGGCAAGATGGATGACGAAGGGTATATCTATATCGTTGACAGGATGACAGATCTAATTATCTCTAAGGGTATCAACATCTATCCTCGTCAGATCGAAGAGGAGTTGATGAAGCTTGAGTACATCAGGCAAGGGGCCGTGATCGGGGTGAAAGATCCTAACAGCGGTGAAGTACCGGTGGCTTATGTAGAGTTAGAAGATGAGGTTGACAGAGAGTCTGTAACACCTAACAGAATAAAAAAAGATCTCAAGGCGGTCTTGGCAAATTTTAAAGTGCCTAAAAATGTTGTGATTGTGGATGAACTGCCAAAAACGGCAACCGGTAAGGTGCTGAAACGTAAAATTAAAGAAACGTACCGAAATTAAGCTGTACGTAGAGAAAGCCAACTGCTTGGCTTTCTAGTAGTGCCCCTAAAGAGTTGTTGATTAGTCCATAGCTCGGTTTCTCTTATAAACGTAAATTCTGACTAGAAAATAGCACACACTCAGCAGCCAAAACAGCACTCCTTAATTCAGATGTATTGATATTAGAAAACCAAGAAATTGCTATAATTCCATTATAAAATATATATAGAGGTTTTTTTGAAGTATTTAATTAATTTTTTAGAAGCAAAAGATGTGACAAAGACAGAGGTCTTTAGTCAGTTGAAATGTGATGAGCAAGAGGCAAAAGTTCTACAGCTTTTAGCCCAAAAATTTATTAGCGGTAATGAAGATATGCTGGTCGTTGATATTCTCCAAACGTTATATGGGGAAGAAAACTATACCTACATCCAGCATCTTGGACTTATCAAGACCTTGCTTGAACTCGGTTGGGTGACACAGCACAGTTTTACCCCACTGAAGATCAACGATGTGACGCAGTTGGAACTTTTAAACACGGCCGTTGCCTTAACAGCCTCATTTTTACGTCTGCTTGAAGAGGGTTCGTTTGAGATGAATCTTCCGGAGATTAAACCCTATGAGGATCATTTAGAGTATCTGCAAGATCAGTTCTTCCGTATCGAGCTCTATCAGAAGATGAGTATGATCCGCCAAAATGTGCATGAACACTCTTTAGGGATCAATCGTGTCCGCTCTAAATTGGAACTGCTTGAAAAACGGATCGAAGAGCGTGTGGCACAGACGACAAAAGATGTGGTACTCGATAAATTCTTTAAACAAAAAAAGCTCGACTTTAAAGAGCAGGTCATCTTTTTGGCTCTTCTTAAAGAGGAGTACAATGCTGGTGACTCTTCGTTGCGTGAGATGAATGCGCTGATCGATCTGATCTCTTTGGATGAGTATGACCGTATTAAAAACCGTTCGTTGTTGGAAGATGGTTCTACTCTGCTTAGCGGGGAGATCATCGATTACGAGGAGATGCTCAACCCTTTTGGCGGCATATCGCGCGCTTTTTATCTGGTCGAAGACGTGGTTCAATCCATTATGCATCCGCAAAAAAAGAAGAAGGTGTATAAGCTCAAAATGGACATGGCTATTAAAGACCAGGACATTTTTGAGTTGATCGATCCGGAATATAGTTTAGATGATGTGGTGTTAAACCCTAAAACACAAGAGACGCTTGAAAATCTGATGCGTCAGATGGACAAAGAGGTGGTTTCACGTCTTATAGAGTGGGGGATCAAGAAGAAAAAAAGCGGCCTCGATGCACGCATCATCTTTTACGGCCCTCCAGGTACGGGTAAGACAATGACCTCTTACTCTCTGGCCAGATCGCTTAAGCGTCAAGTCCTTGCCTTTGACTGTTCGAAGATCCTTTCGATGTATGTGGGTGAGAGTGAGAAAAACGTGCGTAAGATATTTGATACCTTTAGAGATCTGAGCAGTAAGACCAAGACAGAACCTATTTTACTTCTGAATGAGGCTGACCAGTTTTTGAGTTCACGTTCAAGCGGGCCTGGCGGCGGAGCAGAGCAGATGCATAACCAGATGCAGAACATCTTTTTAGAACAGATCGAGCAATTTGATGGGATTTTGATCGCTACTACGAATCTTCTTGAAAATATTGATGTTGCTTTCTCTAGACGTTTTAACTACAAGATAGAGTTTAAGCGTCCAAACAAAGTACAGCGCAAGAAATTGTGGACGAAGATGTTGCCAGAAAATGCGCCGTATGAAGAGGGCTTTGATGTAGAAGAGTTAACGAAGTTTGACCTTAGCGGCGGGCAGATCAATCTGATCGTCAAAAACTGTGCCTATACTGTTGCGACACAAGAGGAGCCTCTCTTTACGATGGAGGTCTTTAAACAAGAGATCGAGAAAGAGAAAAAAGGGAACTTTGATTCCGAAAAATCCATGGGCTTCCTCTCTTAAAAGTTCCAGCTTCGGCTTTAAAAACTTCAGCTTCGGCACATCTTGCACGAAAGTCCAGTTCTCGACGCAGTGGAGAGCCTATGGCTTCTATCAAATCTTACTTTACACCTTAAAACTAAGCCCCCAGCTTAATTTTTTAACAGGAGATATCGCTGTCGGCTGGACTTTCGCACAATATGCACCAAATCTGAAGCTTTTATTAGTTTTGAACTGGTTAGATGAGCTTCGCCATCTTTTTATTGTTGATTCACCATTCATATTCCGCTGTAATTCTGTTACCAATATAAACATCAATCCTTTTATAGTATTTCACCCTGTAACCCTTTGTAGCACACATACGCAATTCAAAATAGCTAAAAAAGTAGCTTTAAAGCTCTTTAGGTTATATTGCTTCTAACTGTTTTTTCTATAGAAAACATACGGCTATAAACCCCTTGAAATAGGTGTTTATAGCCGTTTATAAACAATTAAAAAGGTTATCCGTATGGAACATGTAAGCACTACAAGTCCCTACTTTGGGGTGTTTGTACTTTTTGTAATCACATTCGGTGCATTTTATGCAACCACGATTGCTGCGCGTTGGGCGAGCCGTGCTTTAGCACGTAAAGACACTGAAAAGTTGAAACTTTCGATCTACGAGTGTGGACCGGAAGTTACAAAACAGCCAAACCGTATCTCGACACAGTTCTATCTGTTCGCGCTGCTGTTTTTGCTCTTTGATGTTGAAGTTGTATTTATGTTCCCATGGGCAATTGACTTCAAACTGTTAGGTTGGTTCGGTTTTGCAGAGATGTTAATGTTCATCTTGCTACTGACAATCGGTTTTATCTACGCATGGAAAAAAGGAGCCCTTGAATGGCACAACATCAAGTAAATTATACACAAGATGGCGGTCTTCCAGTCGCACTGACATCGATCGACAAGATCGTGAACTGGGGCCGTTCGAACTCACTTTGGGCACTGACTTATGGTCTTGCTTGTTGTGGTATTGAGATGATGGCATCGGGTGCATCACGTTATGACTTTGACCGTTTTGGTACGATCTTTCGTGCTTCACCACGTCAGTCAGAAGTGATGATCGTCGCCGGTACGTTGACGAAGAAACATGCTGAGTTCATTAAGCGTCTTTACGACCAGATGGCAGAGCCTCGCTGGGTTATCTCAATGGGTTCATGTGCTAACACGGGTGGTATGTTCAACACATATGCAACAGTTCAAGGTGTTGACCGTATTATTCCTGTTGACCTCTACCTTCCAGGTTGTGCACCACGTCCTGAGACACTTCAATACGCTGTGATGATGCTTCAAAAGAAGATCCGTTCTGAAAAAGCTGGTAAAGCACAACGTCCTAAAAGGTTATTATAGATGAGAGCTTATAAGCCAAAAGACGACGTACAGAAAAAGTCGTATTACACTGACCGTTATTGGGTTGCGCCACAGGTTCCAACCTCTAAAGTAGAAGATGATGCCGTTTTTGCAGCAGACTTAGCGGCAATCAAAGCGAAATTTGACGTAAGCAGTGCTTACATTCAAGTAGAGCAGATGGTTGTCTACATCAAGCCAGAAGATAACTATGCTGTTTTAGAACTGCTTCGTGATGAACTGGGTTATACACAGCTTTCTGAAATGTCTGCTATTGACTGGATCGCAAAACAAGGTCAATTTGAGATCTTCTATCAGATGCTTTCTATGAGCAAGCGTAAACGTCTTCGTATTAAATGTTTCATTGACGAAAAACAGGCGATCAACAGCGTAAGCAGTCTGTTCCGTTCTGCTGACTGGTCAGAGCGTGAGATGTACGACATGTTCGGAACCATCGTTAACAATCACCCATACATGAAACGTATCTTGATGCCGGACGACTGGGAAGGTCACCCGCTTCGAAAGACGTACCCACTTCAAGGTGATGAATTTGCTGCATGGTATGAGGTCGATCGTATCTACGGTAAAGAGGCACGTGACATCATCGGGCCTGAAATCCGTGAAAGTGCTGAAGTAAACCGTTACGATACTGAACGTTTTAGCCGTCTAGGTTTTGAAGTACCGTTTGGCGCTGAGCCTAAAGCTGATGACGCAGAAGCGACACCGCTTGGCTTCCAAGAAGAGGGCGGTGTCTTCTTAATTGAAAAATTCGATGAAAAAGATAGCAAGATCATCGAAGACAGAAAGCGATAGGGGGCGATTATGCAACAACCAAATAGATTACGTCCATTTTTTGAAAATATTACCTTTGACAGAGAAGATAATGAGATGATCGTTAACTTCGGACCGCAGCACCCTTCGGCGCACGGTCAGTTACGTCTTATCTTGCACATGCAACAAGAGCAGATCTCAAAAGCGCATCCAGACATTGGTTACCTTCACCGTGGTATGGAGAAGATGGCTGAGAACATGATCTACAATGAGTTCATGCCGACAACCGACCGTATGGACTACATCGCGTCAAGCTCGAACAACTACGGTTTTGCCTTAGCTGTTGAGAAACTGATCGATGTAAATGTTCCACGTCGTGCAAAAGTCATTCGTATGATGCTTCTTGAGATCAACCGTCTTATGTCTCACCTTTTCTGGTTGGCGACAACAGCACTTGACATCGGTGCGATGACAGTGTTCCTTTACGCTTTCCGTGAGCGTGAGTACCTAATGGATATTATCGAAGACTATTGTGGTGCGCGTTTGACGCATGCTGCAATTCGTATCGGTGGTGTACCTCTAGACATTCCGGACAACTTTATCCATGACCTTAAAGTGTTCCTGGACAAATTGCCTGCGAACATCAAAGATTATGAAGACCTTCTTGACAAAAACCGTATCTGGTTGATGAGAATGGAAAACGTTGGTGTTATTACTGAAGAGATGGCACTGTCATGGGCTTGTACAGGACCAATGCTACGTGCATCCGGTGTTAAGTGGGATATTCGTAAAGAGGAGCCGTACGAACTTTACGACGAAGTTGAGTTTGAAGTACCGTATTCTGACAAATGTGATAACTACGCACGTTACAAGGTTTATATGGCTGAGATGAGAGAGTCTGCGAAGATCCTTTATCAGACAATCGACATGTATGCTGAGACAGTTAAAAACAACGAGACAGAGTTGATGGCACATGCACCGCAATACATATCGGCACCAAAGCTTGACATCATGACGCAGAACTACTCATTGATGCAGCACTTTGTGCTTGTTACTCAAGGTATGCGCCCACCGGTTGGTGAAGTCTATGTTGCAACTGAGTCACCAAAAGGTGAACTAGGTTTCTACATCAATTCACAGGGTGGTCCATACCCATACCGTCTAAAACTTCGTGCGCCGTCGTTCTGGCATACAGGTATTTTGACAGACCTACTTCCGGGACACTATATTCCGGATGTTGTTTCAATCATCGGTACGACTAACATCGTATTCGGTGAAGTTGATAGATAGGAGAGCAGATGAAACGTTATGATCTACGCCATCTTAAAGATGAGTTTGAACCAAGAATGAAAGAGATTCTGGTAGACAAACATCCTGCTGGTGAAGTTGCTATTTTTCTTTTTGAAATTGGTGACTTTACTCCGATTCAACGTAGTGCTGACCTTGTAAAAGAGTGTGGGCTTGAGTTAGCTAATTCATTGAAGTTCAATGAAGCTGACTGGACAATTGTTGTTAAAAAGTAAGGCATAGCCAATGAGTAAAGTCTTTTTTTCGACCTGGCGTGGTGAGTCTATCAACAATGTTGACAAGGCTGGCGATGCATGGGAAGAATCAGCATACAATCTGCCTGAGCAGTACAATGAACACTCTTCATCTAAAGCCTTCATAGGTTGGGATGGCGTTGCCTTGTTCGATTCAGAAGTAGATGTTGTACGTCTAGCGACTGAGTACGCGGCGCAGTACCAAGTCTATTCTGAGGCTTGTGGTCGTTGTGCACCAGGTCGCTGGGGCGGACGCATTTTGTATGACCTGATGGACAAGATAGCACGCGGTGAAGGCACGATGCAAGATATGGATCACCTCAAAGAGGTCTCTCGTACGATGCAGACGACGTCTAAATGTGAGATCGGCAAGACCGTACCAACACCACTGCTTGACTTGATGGAACATTTTGAAGCGGATTTTGTTCGTTGTATTGACGAACAAAAGCCTTCAAAACATTATGATGAATCTGTCAATTACATCGCAAAGATAACGGCACCGTGTACTGATGCTTGTCCGGCGCATGTTGACATTCCGGGTTACATCGAAGGCGTACGCGATCTTCGTTTTGATGATTCATTGAAGGCAACACGTCAGACCATGCCACTGGCGCACACCTGTGGTCGCGTCTGTCCTCACCCATGTGAAGATGAGTGTCGTCGTACCAACCTTGATGAACCTATCTCTATTATGGCGCTTAAACGTCTGGGTGCTGACTATGAGACAGATCACGGTTTTGGTTTCTTCCACCCAGAAGAGAAAAAGCCGGACACAGGCAAAAAAGTAGCGATTATCGGTGCAGGCCCTGCAGGTCTGACCACGGCTTACTACCTAGCACTTGAAGGTGTACACTGTGATGTCTTTGAAGAGCTTCCGGTTCTTGGTGGTGAAGTTGCAGTCGGTGTACCTGAATACCGTATGCCGATCGACAAGTACAACAAAGATATCGAAGCTGTTGCTGACCTTGGTGTTAATTTCATTGTTAACGCTAAAGTAACTGCTGAGAAGATGCGTGAACTTGAAAAAGAGTATGACGCTGTCATGGTTGCGACCGGTACACGTATCTCTAAAAAAGTTCGTTGTGGAAATGAACGTCCAGAGATCGATGGTTACTGGTCTGCGATCGAGATGCTTGACCAGGTTAATCTGTGGGAAAAATACGGCATTGGTGAAGCGGTCGATCTTACCGGCAAGACCGTTGTCTGTGTTGGTGGTGGATTTACTTCGATGGATGTTGTCCGTTGTTCTATTCGTGCCAATGCGAAGAAGGTCTATATGATCTATCGTCGTGACGAAAAGACGATTATCCGTAATACGACCTATGAAGAGTACCATGAAGCGGTAGAAGAGGGTGTTGAATTCCTTTTCCACTCAGCTGTTGAAGAGATGGTTGACGAAAATGACGTTCTTAAGAGTCTTAAGATCAACAAGTTTGAGTTAGTACCAGATCCGGACGGAGGACGTCCGACTCTAGAGAAGATCGAGGGTGCCGATTATGTTATCGAATCTGACTTCTTGATCCCGGCGGTTTCTCAGTCAGCAGATCTTGATCTTCTACCCGAAGAGTGGGAGATCGAGATGACCTCTTGGGCGACTATTAAAACAAACGGTAAAGACTATATGACATCACGCAAAGGCATTTTCGCTTCGGGTGACTGTGAATATGGTCCGATGACGATCGTCAATGCGGTTGGTCAGGCTAAACGTGCTGCTTCAGTTATGGCACGTTACGTTCAAAACGGCGGCGAGATCACACTCTCTGATGATGAGATCATGGAAGATCACCTCCGTCGTATGAAAGTCTATGACAAAAAAGAGAAGATCACAGGATGGCTTCCGGGCCTTCCTCGTGAGCATTCTGAGGTTGTCGGGGTTGAAGAGCGTAAGTTCAATAACCTTGAGGTTAACCTTGGATTCACACAAGAGCAGGCACTCAGCGAAGCAGATCGCTGTATGCGTTGTTACTACATCGCGATGGTCGCGTACTAAGGAGGTCGGATGGTAAATTTTAAAATTAACGGCCGCTCTGTAACGGCTGAACGTGGCGAGACGATCATTAATGTAGCACGTCGTGAAGATATCTATATCCCAACAATGTGTTATATCGAGAAGACATCACCGTGTGCTTCTTGTCGTCTCTGTAGTGTCGAGGTCGAAGGACATGACGGTTTTATCCTTTCATGTAACACACCGCCGACTGAAGGTATTAATGTTATTACTTCTTCAGAGTCATTAGAGACGGAACGTACAAACATTATGCGTATGTATGATGTTAATCACCCTCTAGAGTGTGGTGTATGTGACAAGTCTGGTGAGTGTGATCTTCAAAACAAGACTTTGGAGTTTAATGTTGGCCAGCAGCATTTTTCTGCTAAAGATCAACCACGCAAGATCGAGAACTGGGGACTTATTAACTATGATCCATCTCTCTGTATTCTGTGTGAAAAATGTACACACGTCTGTAATGAAGTGATCGGTGATGATGCGTTAGATCTCTTGTTTGGTGGATATAACTCTAAAGTTATTCCTAAAAACGCAGACGCACTTGACTGTACTTTCTGTGGTGAGTGTATCGCAGTCTGTCCGGTTGGTGCGCTTGTAAGCTCTGACTTTCAGTACTCTGCAAATGCGTGGGAACTTTCTAAAGTTCCTGCAACGTGTGCTCATTGTAGCGCAGGTTGTGCGTTGGAGTATGAAGTCAAACATGCGGGTATCGATTCACCTGGTGAAGAGAGCATCTACCGTGTACGTAATAACTTTGAGTACGCAACACTTTGTGGTGCAGGACGTTTCGGTTTTGATTTTGCTAATACAGGTGCTAAAGATGACGCAGCATTTAGTGCTGCTGTCTCAGCGCTTCAAAACGCAAAAGCAATTCGTTTCTCATCAATGATCTCTAATGAAGAGACGATGATCTTAAATGGCTTAAAAGCTAAACTGGGTCTAAAACTCTTCAACGAAGATGCGCGTCAGATGCAGACATTTATGAATGCATACAGCACGGTAAGCGGTAAGCGTCACTACTCAGCAACACTTGAAACGCTGAAAGGTTCAGATGGTATCATCGTTGTGGGTAGCCGCATTGCAACGGACAACCCGGGTGTGCGTTACGCAATGACAACGGCTGCACGTCATAACGGTGCTAAAGTCGTATATATGCACCCACTTGAAGATGCGCTGCTTCAAAATACTGTGACACAGTTCATCAAGTATGAAGTAGGTACAGAAGAGGGTGTCTTGGCACTGCTTGCACAGACACTTGTCGTCGGTCAAGAACTTACACAACGTGAACAGGCATTTTTGGATGGACTAGATGAAGGTTATCTGAGTGCAGAGACAAATGTCGGTGATGATGAACTGGCACTACTGGTTAAACAGTTTGTGCGTTCCAAGTCTAAGACATTAGTCGTCGGTTCTGATCTGCTGGCACATGCGCGGGCAGAAAACATTGCCCGTTTAGTAGCAATGATCGAGAAATACAGTGATTTCTCTGTCTTGGTCGTTCCTACTGAGGTCAATACACTTGGTGTTTCACTGATCGCTGATCTTGATACGGATGTTGCAACAGAGAACGTAGTCGGTTATAACGCAAAAGGCTCGTTCGTTATCTCTGCTTTAGGTGAGGGTGACTTAGATGTACCTGCACTGAATCAGCAAGAGGGAACGGTAGTAAGTATCGACAAACGTATTCTTCCTACAAACGTGGCACTTTCATTTGAGGGTTATACGTTGAATGACTTGGCTAACGCTTTAGGTGTGAATGCTAAAAACACTGTTGACTATACGGTTGCACTACCGGTTGAGAGTGGTTTCAAAACTGTTGAGTTTGACGATTTAGAGAACTTCTACTCAGCTAAAGGTGAAGATCTTCGTGGTTATGCCTTAAGCGATGTGACAGCTAAACGCGGTGGTTGTCCTGAAGATGTCGATGATCTTCCGGAGTTTAACGGTGCGGTGATCTATCATGTTAATCCAGTGCTTCAGTTCAATGCTTTTACAGCAAAAACAGCACAACTTGAAAATGACAACAACCTGCATGGTTCAGTATCTTTTGCAGCAGCAGCCCGTCTTAGTGACGGTGACGAAGTCTCATTTGAGGTTGCTGGTGAAACTGTTCGTCGTATTTTCAAACTAGACGATACATTAAAAGGGACGGTGGCACTTCACCCGACGTTTGACTTGGGTCTGAATGTAACAAGCGGTTATCGTTTTGAACATGTAAATTTTATGAGAGAGAGTAATTAGGTATGAGTGAAATAACTATTACAATAGACGGTAGAGAGATACAGACCGAAGAGGGTGAACTCATCCTCAATGCGGCACGTGCAAACGATATCTTTATACCGGCCATCTGTTATCTGACACGTTGTAGCCCTACACTTGCTTGTCGTATCTGTCTTGTAGAAGCAGACGGCAAACAGGTGTATGCATGTAATGCGAAGTCTAAAGACGGTATGCAGATCACAACATCAACGGAGACGATCGAAGCAGAAAAACGCGCGATTATGGAAGTTTACGACGTAAATCACCCATTAGAGTGTGGTGTTTGTGACCAATCAGGTGAATGTGAACTTCAAAACTATACCTTAGAAGTGGGTGTTGATGCACAGACGTATGCGATCAAAGATACATTCAAACCGGTTCAAAACTGGGGTCTGATCAATTATGATCCGGCACTCTGTATTATGTGTGAGCGTTGTACGACCGTCTGTAAAGATATGATCGGTGACGGTGCACTTTCAACTAAGCCTCGTAACGGTGATGCGATCGATGAGACCTTCAAAGAGAGTATGCCAAAAGATGCCTACGCGATGTGGAATAAGCTTAACAAATCGCTTATTCAGCCCAATGCCGGTGATACACTTGATTGTACCGATTGTGGTGAATGTACAGCGGTCTGTCCGGTGGGTGCACTTGTCTCTGCTGACTTCCAGTACACATCAAATGCATGGGAACTTTCACAAGTCCCTGCAACCTGTTCACACTGTTCAGCAGGCTGTCAGATCCAGTATGATGTTAAACATGCGACAATCGACAACCCAGAGC
>JBATWM010000005.1:0-6483 GCA_049672605.1 Sulfurimonadaceae bacterium | reverse complement strand
TTTAAAATTGCTGTACGTACCTTGACTAAGGACGTGGTGCAGATATTGGCAGACAATAAGATCTCTGCTGATGAGATCACGCACTTTATACCACATCAAGCCAACTACCGCATTATTAAAGCGGTTGGTGATGCCTTAAAGATGCGTGATGATCAAGTCGTATTGACTGTCGATAAATATGGAAACACCTCGGGTGCATCTATTCCAATGGCGATTAATGACGTTTATGAAAAAGGCGAACTAAAAGCGGGTGAGATGATGCTGCTTGACGCCTTTGGCGGTGGCCTTACCTGGGGTTCTGCTTTAGTTCCTTTTTCACCTCTCTCAAAATAATTTTCTACTTCTCTTAAAACAGACAGGGTTTCCTGTTTGATAACATATTTTATATTTTTTCTGTTAGAATAGAATTATAATAAATCTAATTCATATAAGGTTTTGTTGTGGAACTCGATAAGCAGACATTTGGATATCTTTTTGGAACGCTCGTAATCATATTTCTTTGGTTGAAATTTCATAATCCTTATAGCGGTTATAAAGATCGACGAAAAGAGAAACGGCGTGTAGGTATGAAAGACCGTCGTGTTGATAAGGGGCGTCGAAAGGCGAACCAGTTACAACACGAAAGTAAACTATCCGAAAGACGACATCAGCGCTCAGAGAGACGTCAAGGGGAAAAAACGCGTCGTCATAAACGTCGCCGTAAAGATGACAAGGTTCATTAAGGTGTACAAAAACAGTTTTATCCGTGTTGAGATCGAAGAGAGTGAAATACCTTGGCTTAAGATCTTTACTCAGGTTGAGCGCAGAGAGTTCAGCGAGTGTACTCCTGAGGAAAAATCTGCAATTTTTAAAGCTCTTGATATCATCGAAAAAGAGATGCTCGCTTACTATCAACCCGCCAAGATCAATATCGCATCATTTGGAAACTATGTCCCTCTAGTCCATTGGCACATCATGGCACGTTTTAAGGACGACAGTTTTTTTCCCGAACCGATGTGGGGAACAAAACAGAGAGAGGCCTCTTTACTGCTCCCGTCATTTGAGCTGTTTTGTGAGAATGTGAATACAAAGCTAGAAGTGGCAATAGGCTAGTGACTTTCGCTTATCTATAGTATCATCATAGATACTAATCGCATGCATCCAATCAGATAGTACATCAGGACATATTTATTTTATCTGCCTCATTAGCCTTACGCAGGTCTTCTTGAGGTATCCCAATCATAAACTTAGCACCTTCTGTGTCGTTTGTAACCTGCAAGTTCCCACCTAACTCTTTCTCGATGATCATTTTACTCATATACAGACCTAAACCGGTGCCATTTTTGCCTTTAGTGCTGAAGTAAGGTTCAAAGATTTTATTGATTATCTTTTGATCGATACCGCCGGCATTATCGATAATGTGTATTTCAACACTGTTTGCGTTGATAACACTTTCTATTTGAATCATTGGTTTTTCTATTTTTCTCTCAAGCAGTACATCGATACCGTTATTGATAAGGTTGATGATGACTTGAGCAAGTTCATTAGTATGGATGATAATATTGGTCTCTCTACTGCAAGAGTACTCTATTTTGATATCTGCGACTTTTAATCTAGGGTGCACAAAATTGATACTGCGTTCAATAAGTTCGCAGAGACTAATCTCTTCTTTCTCTTTATCCGGTCTAAAGAAGGTCTGAAAATCATCGATTGTCTCTGAGAGGTAGATGATTGTCTCTGAGATATGCTCTAGGGCATCATTTGTCTCTTCGACAGATGATTTTCCCATCATTGCATTGATCTTGATATTGGCGATCTGTAGGGTAATAGTAGAGAGTGGCTGGCGCCATTGATGGGCGATCATACTGATCATCTCCCCCATAGCAGCCTGTCGTGATTGTGCTAAGATCATGGCATCTTTTTCGATGAGCTCTTTTGCTTTGTCCTCGACTTTTTGTTCAAGGCTGAGATTTAGCTGTTGAAGCTCTTTCGTCTTTGCTTCCACCTTAGACTCCAACTCTTTGGCAAGGAGTTCGAGCTGCTCTTTCTGTTTGGTGATGGTCTGGTTGCCAAGATCGATTCGGCTTTTGTAAAAGTAGATGATCACGGTCATTGTTATGACGACCACTGAGATATAGATGATCTCACCAAAAGTATAGTTGATAGGATAAAACGGCTGAAACTTTGTAAGAAAGAGTGAGAGTATAAACAGGGTGATCCAGCTTAGCCAGGTCTTTGTCCCTTTGAAAAAAAAGATCAGTGCGGGAAAAGTGACCAGCCAGATGTGTTTAAGTGCAGACGGTTCAGAGATCATGAGCAGTAGGTCAAAGAGCACCATAAACTCAAGTGTCAGTAACGTCGTTATAAGATTGAACTTCTCTTTTTTGATGCGTAAAAAAGATGCCGTTACAAGTAAGATGATAATGGCAACTGAATTAACGGTTATACCCAGATAGTCAGCTTTTATTATGTTGTTGATGATGCCAAAGAGTAAACCGAATATGGCAAGAAGTACCGTTAGGTTTATAATGTTATGGCGGAGCTTATTGTCAAAATCTTTATCGTCAAAATCAATGCTGCTGTTAAGAAATTGTAAAAATCTATTTTTGAGTCGTGTCACTAAAGTTCATCCTATTAGAAAAATCAATTCTACTACAAGGAAAGTTAAATTAAGTTTTCAGAAGTGTTTATGGAATATAGATCTTATCGATCATCTCTTGGTACTCATCTTCTGCCTGACTGTCCAGTGTAATGCCGCCACCGCTTTTGTAGATAAGCTGATCGTTCTGTTTTTCAATAAACCGTATCATCACGGCACTGTCAAAGTTTTGACCATCATAATAACCGAAGACACCGGTAAAAAAACCTCTCTCATGTTCTTCTACCTCTTCAATGATCTTGACAGTACTTTTTTTTGGGGTGCCGCTGATACTTCCGGCAGGCAGAAGAGCGTTGATGACCTTACCGAAGTTTTCTCGCCATGAAGAGGGAAGTTTTCCTGTGATCTTAGAAGAGACCTGTAATAGCTCTTTATCACCTGTTTTTAGATGATCGATGTAACGAAATCGTTCCACTTTGATGTCACGTGCGACAATACCTAAGTCATTACGCAGGAGGTCGACCACCATGATGTGTTCGGCCATCTCTTTTTCATTGTTTAATATACTCTCTTTGGCATTAGGAACCGCGGCATCAATGGTCCCTTTCATAGGGTAGGTAGAGATGGTGTCACCCTCAATTTTTATAAAACGTTCCGGTGAGAAACAGACAAACTCATCTTTAAAACGGAGTTTAAATTTTGCATGGGCTTTTTGGTAGATCTCTTTGAGTGTGCGTGTGGTCTTAATAGGTGTTGAACAGGTGTAGTTAAGCAGATAAGTCTCTCCAGCTTTAATATGCTCAATGATCTTGTCAAAACCGATTTTATATGTTTTATAATTGATTGGTTGTTTCGTAAGTGGAGTAGGTTCCAATATAGCAGTGGGGGTAAAAGTAAATTCAATATCTTCTTTTGCTAACTCATTATGGGTATAGACAAGTATCTTATCGGCTTTGAAATCACTGATAAGAAGAAAGGGGGTGCCTTGGGAGGCTAGATACGATATCTTATTGAGCATCTATTAGTTTTTTAAGGACAGCCATACGTATTGAGACCCCGTTAGAGACCTGTTGAAGTACCTTACAACGATCATCAGCTAAAAGAGCATCATCAATATCTATATTGCGATGTACAGGCCCTGGGTGCAAGATAATAAGGTCTCTGTCGCCGACCAGCTCTTTAGTGATGCAAAAGTCACTTGCATAATCTTTGAGCGAAGCATATGACTGCTGTGAATGACGCTCTGTTTGGGTACGCAGACTCATTATGATGTCCACATCATCGATGATATCTTCAAGATGGTAGGTGTTTGGCAGATCGGTTGCCGGCATAAATTGGGGCGGTGCGACGAGCGTGACTTTGAGACCAAAACGTGTCAAAAGTTCGATGTTAGAGTTGGCAACACGTGAGTTTTTAATATCGCCGACGATCGCAATACGTTTACCTTTCAGTTCACCAAAATGCTGTTTTAGGGTAAAAAGATCGAGAAGGGCTTGAGTCGGGTGGGCATGGGCTCCGTCACCGGCATTGATGATCGATGCCTGGGTATGGTTGGAGAGGATCTTTGGTACCCCGGCATCGGAGTGGCGAACGATGATGGCATGCGGTCCCATCGCGTCAAGATTGGTCGCGGTGTCAACAAGTGTCTCTCCCTTTTTGGTAGAGCTTTTTGCCACATCTAGATGCACGATCTCAGCGCCAAGACGTTTGGCAGCGATCTCAAAAGAGCTTTTAGTCCGGGTTGAGCTTTCGAAGAAGAGGGTGATGATGATTTTATCTTGTAAAATACGATCAAAACCGCCTTTTGAAAAGGTCTCTGCATCGCGTAGAAGCTCTTCGATCTCATTTATGCTAAAGTCATCCGTTCGTATAAGGTGGCGCATCCTCTCTCCTTTGAATTGAAACCTCTGAACATGATGTATGTTCAGAGGTTTCAAATAGTAGTGTGATTATAGCAAAAGTGTTTTGGCTATGTTGGCAATATCATCTTTAAAGATGGTAAAGTCCGGAAAATTGTCTCTAAAGTAGGGCTCTGAGACCTGATGGAAACTTTGATCATCTACATGACAATTAAGTGTCCAGATAAAATTTGCGTCTCTCTCTTGTAGTGCTTTAATAGAGAGGATGGTGTCATTGATACACCCCAGTCTGCAATGCGACACCAACAAGGCTTTTGCCTCAAAACGTTTTATGAGGTCAATGATCATTGTCTCTTTATCAACAGGAACATAGAGCCCTCCGGCACCTTCGATGATCAAGATGTCACATAACGGTTCTACCTTTTTAATCGCTTCATCAACAACAGAGAGGTCAATTGGCTTGGCACCATTGGCGCAGTAAGGTGCTGCTGGAAGCTGAAATTGGATGGGAACAATGTCATTGACATCGAATTTTGCCATTGCCGGGTTCAGTGATTGGACAAGAGCGAGCAAGAGTGAGCCATCAATGGGTGTATCTTCTACCCCTGTCTCTATCGGTTTGATAACACCGACCTTAAATCCAAGTGCCGCATAATGTTTGAGCAGGTGTACAGTGACATAAGTCTTGCCTATATCTGTATTTGTCGCAGTAATGAAGATACGTTTAGCCACTCTAATTTCTTTTTGTTATAATTTCGCACTATTTTACAGCAGGATAGCTTTGATTAGATATGCATTAGTATATCAATAAGACCCTGACTAAGGTTTTTTAATGAACAATTTTGAAGAATTTTCTACCTATTTTGTCCAAAATGTAGGTTCTAAAGAGGGTGCTGTCAGCCCGGCCATTACCCAATCTGCTGCCTTTGGCTACGGTAGTCCTGAGACAGCCGAAGGGATCTTTGACGGGAGTGTCCAAAAGCCGCTTTATGCTCGTATGGGAAACCCTACTAACGCTAAATTAGAAGGTATCTTGGCTGCGATGGATGGCGGTATAGGTGCTGTCGCGACCAGTTCAGGTATGGCGGCAACAGCACTGGCAACGATGTCACTGCTTAAAAGTGGCGATAGTATTATCAGTATCGGCGGTCTATTTGGCGGTACCTACTCATACTTCTCTGAAACACTGACCCGTTTTGGCATCACTACACAATTTTTTGACGTGGATGAATTTGAAAGAATAGAAGATGCTATTGACGAGAGTACGAAGATCATCTTTTTAGAGTCTGTCGGTAACCCGAACATGCGTCTGCCTGACATCCGCGCTATTGCGGACATCGCCAGCCGTAACGGCATCGTTCTGATCGTGGACAACACCATTACCCCGATGAGTGTCGCACCGCTTGAACTCGGTGCTGATATTGTGGTCTATTCAACGACCAAGATCATTAGCGGAAATGCTTCGGCTCTTGGCGGAGCAGCGGTCTTCCGTGCCATCAATGAAGGTGATGACAAGTTTAAAACAGCGCGTTACGAAGAGGTGCACAAGTTCATCAAAAAGATGGGCAAGATGGCACTAATCGCCAATGCTAAAAAACGTGCAATGCGTGACTTTGGCATGAGTGCATCGGCATTTTCGTCGTACTTGACGCTTCTTGGCATAGAGACGATGCCGCTTAGAATGGACCGTGTCGTCAGCAGCGTAGAGAAGATCGCACGGGCACTGCATCTAAAAGGGATCAATGTCAACCACCCTTCTGTCGAAGGGCATGAACAACATGCGCGTTACCAGGCGCAGTTTGCAAAAGGGTGTGGCACTTTGATGACAATAGACATGGGCACGCAAGAAGCTGCTTATGAGTTTTTACGCCGCAGTAAACTGGCGACGATCACTGCTAACATTGGCGATAGCCGTACCTTGGCACTGCACATGGCTTCGACCATTTATAGTGATTTTGATGAGGAGACGCGTAAGTTCCTTGGTATTACTGATGGATTGATTCGTATCTCTATCGGGCTTGAAAATCCGGATGATATCATCGAGGA
>JBATWM010000004.1:0-1768 GCA_049672605.1 Sulfurimonadaceae bacterium | reverse complement strand
ATGTAAGGTGGTGCCATGCCCCTTTGATGTCTGTAAAACGAAGGTCTACGAATTGAACATCGTTCTCTTCACAATATGCAAAGAACTCTTCTGTACTGTTAACGAATTTTCCCATGTGTAATCTCCTAGATAAATTGATTGCTAGAAGTATAACTCAAATGAAGTAATACTTAACTATAAGGCTTGTTTAAAAAATAGGCAGTTTTAATGGTGTTTCATATAGTAATTGAAAATTAGGTATTACTTATAAGTAATGTACTCTTGTTTACTGCACTTTTCCGTGAATGATGATGTAGGGTCTTTTGTAGACACCGATCTTCTGTGCTGCCTCTGCAATGGCATTGACCTCATCTTTAACATCGCGCTCCTTATCAAAGAAGATGTCATTATCGAGCATGACGGCTTTGAGTGTCTCCTCTTTGTCGTCGGCGCTCAAGATCACTTCTATTATCTCTTTGGAGTCTTTACTCTTGAGTTCGTAAAGATAAAAATAATAAGTACTCTTTTTAAAATTGCGCTCTCTCTTTTCAAAAATAGTGGAGAGGTAGTATTTCGAGACCGAACAGTAAGGGTCAATAAAGACATGCACTTCCCTTTTCCCATTACCAAAGGAGATGCCATAGGGTTTGATTTTCTCTATAACGACTAATGTCTCCGCAGACGAAAGCAGTTGTTGAGGCTCTTGAGGTTCAATAGCATGAAGATGAGGTGTCAAGAACAGAGCGAATAGTAAAAAAAGTGTGTTTGAAAATAAGTTACTCATTATACGCTACTCCCATTTATAGTGCTGTTGCATTAAATGTAGCGATAGTTATATAAGTTTTCTCTTTAGAAAAAGAGTTAAAAGGTCATGGTTGCTTTTGATCTGTAAAGGGTAACTGCACCATTTGTTCAAAGTTTTATAAAACAACAATCATAATCCTTTTTTTAAGTAGTTTAGTCTTCATCATATTTAATATTGTTTCTTGAGGTAATGGAACTGTAATATTCCTAAAATATAATACGGGCATCTCTGAAAATTCTAGTCAGTCTGAGGTCAACTAAGGTTTTTAGTGGTGCCCTTTTGTAAAATATGAAGGAGTTGTTATATGAGATATTTTTCTAAAGTAAAGCCGGGTGAAAAAGTTTTTAGTATTATTTATGGTAAAGGTATTGTGATATTTTCTCTACCCAAAGAGCATAGATTGGATGGCTTTTTTATTTTTGCAGTAAAGTATTCAAAAAAAATTACTGTTTATTATACTGTAGACGGATTTCCAAATTGGTCGAGTGGTAACTCATTTTATCAGACAGTATTTTATAAAAAAGATATAAATTTTGATGATATGGATATGCAAAATATCGATAATTCATTATCTGAAAAGAAAATTGTAAAATATAAGGATCAAGGCATGCTTGAAATTCAATGTCCATCCGGTATATGGCGTAATATAGACGATGTGCCAGAGCGTTTAGTTGATAAGGCCTTGCAAAAATCTAAGTTTTATTTATTCAGAAAATCATTATAACTCAACTTTTACACATAAAACCAAGCTTTTTTTGTGTAAATGTTAGTATAACGATAAGCGTTTAGTATACCTTATTAAAATGCTACCATCGTTCGTTTACGATCTTTAAAGGTGGCACATTCGGTATAACCGATAGAACGTGCTAGGTCTTCTGCTTCTTTTCTGAAAAGTCCGACCTGCTCAGGATTGTGGGCGTCTGAACCGAATGTTATCGGAATATTCAGCTCATATGCCGCTTGCAAGATACTCGGTGATGGGTA
>JBATWM010000003.1:0-24778 GCA_049672605.1 Sulfurimonadaceae bacterium | reverse complement strand
CTTCGACCTCTTCAACTACAGAAGGCTCTTCCTCTTCGATAAAGGTCTTTTCAACTTCAGGCGTTGCTTCCTCTTCGACCTCAATAGCTTCTTCAATTTTTGAAATTTCTTCTACGACAGCTGGTTCTTCCTCAACCACTAGAGTCTCTACTACAGCTGTAATTTTCTCTTTTACCTTAGGTTCTTTACGCTGTTTTACAGGCTTAGTTTTTGATTCTGCTTTTTTTGCTTCAAGCGCTCTATTTTTTTCTTCAAGTTCGTCTTTTAGACTTCGGAGTGTCTTGTCAGTAGAGGTTCGGCCCGTAGAGATAAGAATAACAATAAGAAAGATGATAAACAGAATAATTGAAACAAAGGCAAACCAGAACATAAAAAACTCCCTAAACATTGTCTACAGACAATATGACGTTGATATTACATTTATCATAATATAAATTTATGCATTAAAAACTTAAGTTTTTAAAAACTTATCTATTTTGTATAAAAAGTGGGAAAAAGGAGAAAAGATGGTGGGAACCACCATCCGAGAATAGAAATTATCCGAAGATAGAGATCATAACACCAGCGGCAACAGCTGAACCGATAACACCGGCAACGTTAGGACCCATAGCATGCATTAGAAGCATGTTTGAGCGGTCATATTCCATACCGACCTTGTTAGAGACACGTGCCGCCATCGGAACGGCAGAGACACCTGCTGAACCGATAAGCGGGTTGACCTTTGTTCCTGGGAACATGTTCATGATCTTCGCCATAATAACACCCGCTGCTGTACCAACAGAGAATGCTGTCAGACCAAGTACTAAAATAGCTAAGGTGTCAATAACCAAGAACTGGTCTGCTGCCAACTTTGAACCAACACCTAGACCCAAGAAGATCGTTACGATGTTGATCAATGAATTTTGAAGTGTATCGTTAAGACGTTCAACCACACCCGACTCTTTTAAGAAGTTACCGAACATGAATGCACCGATAAGCGGTGTTGAGTCTGGAAGAACCATAATCGCAAGCGAAAGTACCATGATCGGAAAAACAAGTTTCTCCAAACGACTGACGTGACGCAGTGTCACCATCTTGATCTTACGCTCAGACTCTGTTGTCAACGCTCTCATGATCGGTGGTTGGATAATTGGTACCAATGCCATATATGAGTACGAAGCAACAGCGATCGCACCAAGAAGTTCCGGTGCAAGTTTAGTCGCGATAAAGATCGAGGTCGGGCCATCCGCTCCACCAATGATCGAGATCGCAGCAGCTTGTTGCAGCGTAAAGTCAAACATCTCAGTGTATTGAGAAAGTGCCACTGCACCAACCAATGTTCCGAAGATACCAAACTGTGCAGCCCCGCCAAGAAGTGCTGTCTTAGGGTTTGAAAGCAGTGGACCAAAGTCGGTCATCGCACCAACACCCATAAAGATGATGATCGGGAACATCTCATTGGCAAGGCCCATGTTGTAGATGACACCCAGGAAGCCGTGGGCTCCTGCGATGTTCGCTACGGGAATGTTGGCAAGAAGACCACCAAAAGCGATCGGCAACAGCAGTAGTGGCTCGTACCCTTTTGCAATGGCTAAGTAGAAAAGCAAGAAGGTGATCAAGATCATCAAGACACGACCCCATGACTTGTGGAAATCACTCATCGCTTCACCGTGAGCATTCACCTCGTTGGGATCCGGATTCAAGATAGCATTGACACCCGTTGACTTCAAAAAACCTATTGTCATCTCAGTAAAAGTCTGAACTTGATAAGTCTCCTCTTTGTGTGTGCTGCTTGAAGCTCCTTCATCTGCCGCAGGTGCATGAGCATCCGAGGCATGTAAAGAGAGGCTAAAAAGCATCAAAGCAAAAAGTTTTAGTACTAAAGACTTCATCTGCTTATCCAATAACTGCTACGACTTGGCCTTCGACCACTTTGTCATTTACAGCAACATTGATTGATTTGACCACACCGCCTCTTGGTGCAATAACATCGATCTCCATTTTCATTGATTCAAGAATCAAGATCGTTTCACCTTCAGCAACACTCTGACCCGGATTAGCAACAATTTTCCATACGGCACCCGGAAGCAATGCTTTAATATCTATACCAACGCCTGAACCTGTATCTGCCGGTGCAGCACTTTCGCCATTTGTCGCAACGATTTGAATATCATCACTGCCCTCTGCTACTTGCACACTGAATTTTTGACCATCTACTACTACGGTATAGTTACCTGCTGCCATCGTTGTTGTCTCCTCATTTTTTATATCTGAAATTTTACGTACGTTTACTTCTGCTTCACCTTTAAGGAAAGTGATACCTTTCTCTTGACATGCTGCGGCGATGAAGATGTTCTCTTCACTCGTCTCAATGCCCTCTTCTTTTAAGATGTTTTCCCAGTGTGATAGAGACTTCGTCGGGTCTGCTTCTGTCAGGTCAAGCACTTTTTCTGTTGTTGGTTCTAAGCCCAACTTCTCTGATGCAATTTTGACAATCTCAGGATCTGGTGCGACCGGTGTCTTACCAAAGTAACCTAGGACCATCTTTCCATAACCCGGAGCGATAGCTTTCCAAGGACCCTGCATAACGTTGTTAAGTGCCTGTTGGAAGTAAAATTGAGAAACAGGTGTTACAGACGTACCGTAACCACCACGTTCTACCACTTCACGCATCGCATCAATAACGTCTGGGAAACGGTCTAAGATGCCGTTGTCACGCATCATCTGCGTATTAGCAGTCAATGCACCACCCGGCATTGGTGAGAACGGAATCAGTGGAGAGACCATCGTTGCTTCCGGTGGCATAAAGTAGTCACTTAGTGCAGCTTGCACCTCTTTCTCATACGTTAGGATCTTCTCGATCTCTAAACCGCCAAGGTCATAATCCATACCCTTGGTCGCATGTAACATTGTCAAGATGTCCGGCTGAGACGTACCACCTGAAACTGGTGCTGCTGCCATATCGATACCATCAATACCTGCCTCAAGTGCTGCCATGTATGCTGCAACAGAAACACCTGCCGTCTCATGTGTGTGAAGGCGAAGATGGGTACCTTCTGGAACAAGACCACGAGCCATTTTAATCGTCTCATAGACTTTTTTCGGGCTAGATGTACCAGAAGCGTCTTTGAAACAGATAGAGTCATAAGGAATACCGCTGTCTAAGATCTCACGAAGTGTCTTCTCGTAAAATGTTACATCGTGTGCACCATGACATCCCGGTGGAAGGTCCATCATCGTCACAACCACTTCGTGTTTAAGACCATGATGACTGATACGCTCACCCGAGTACTTAAGGTTCTCTACATCATTCAATGCATCGAAGTTACGGATCGTTGTTGTACCGTGTTTTTTGAACAGCTTCGCATGCATATCGATCAATTCGCGTGAACCTGTGTCAAGCATTACCGTGTTAACACCACGTGCAAGTGTCTGCAAGTTAGCGTCTGGTCCTACGATCTCACGGAAGCGGTCCATCATCGTAAATGCATCTTCGTTCAGGTAGAAGTATAGTGATTGGAAACGTGCCCCTCCCCCAAATTCAAAGTGTGTGATCCCTGCCTCTTTCGCTGCTTCAACCGCAGGGAAAAAGTCATCCATCAATACACGACCGCCGAAAACAGATTGGAATCCGTCACGGAAAGTTGTGTCCATAATGTCAATAAACTTCTTAGCCATTTTTATCCTTATTTTACTTGTCTGTGGTGCATGATCGCAGCAGTGATCGCTGCGACTTTTTTAGCGTTATTAGTCATTGCCGGTGATTTGTTGTTATCAACATCATTAGGTTCCGGGAAAAAACGGTGTACGATCTTGGACATAATGTTCATCATAACGATCATTACTACAAGGAACGAGAAAACTGTTCCCATACCAAGAAGCATGATCTTTAAGCCTTCAAATACATAATTCACTTCCATATTTGGCCTTTTCACTGAATTTTGCTTATATTAGTACAAAGCCCTTTAAACTATTACACGCTCGCTTTAAAGCCTTTTGTTTATTGTAGAAATGTTACTTTATAACGCTATCACAATTGGGGTTTTGTGGACAACTGTTGATTAATATTAATCTTGTCTGATGTAAAAAAACAGAAAACTTCCTAAATAGTAATTTGTGTATCTTTTAGTTAAAATTAATATATTAATTACATTGGAGCCTTTATGAACCTAGACAAAATCGGTTACGGTGAAAACCCTGAAAACGTAACAGCGATTATCGAGATCCCTTACGGCTCAAATATTAAATATGAAGTCGAAAAAGAGAGCGGTGCTGTTGTACTTGACCGTGTTATGCACTCTGCCATGTTCTATCCGGCAAACTACGGTTTTGTCAACAAAACACTTTCTCAAGATGGTGACCCGGCAGACATCCTTGTTTTAACTGAGTACCCAATGCAAGCTGGCTGTGTTCTAAACTGCCGTCTTGTTGGTGTACTCATTATGGAAGATGAGAGCGGTATTGATGAAAAACTTCTTGCCGTTCCAACATCTAAGATCGATCCGACTTATGATGCTCTAAATGATCTCGACGACATCCCTAAACACACACTCGACAAGATCAAGAACTTCTTTGAGACCTACAAGATGCTTGAGCCAAACAAATGGGTGAAGGTAAAAGGTTTTGAAAACAAAGCGTCAGCAACAAAGATCCTTCAAGAAGCGATCGACAATGCGTAAGGAGTATAGTTCATGATCGCAGGAATGTATGAACAGGATCTAGCCGCTATTCTCCTTTTTGGCATTATCCTAAATTTTCTCTTCTCTTTTCTTTTTGGCTGGTACCTTAGTCTCAATATCGGTGTACAGGAGATGATGCTGACCAAGGGTGATAAAAAGCAGCCCTCTTGGATGATCTTGACCCTTCTTATCCCCTTTGCCAAGATGGGGATCACTCTCTATCGTGTTACCATTTTACAACTCTACTTTCTAAACCAGGGTCGAAGCCATAAAGATTTTTGGATCTATCTAACCCAAGAGAGCAGCGAGCAGTAGCTCCTCTCTGAGGGCCACTATCTATTTTCTTAACGCCTCCTCTTATACTAAACTTATCACACAAAAAAACTGCCTAACACATAGGTATAACTTTTTCTAATTTACCTTAAGAAAAGTCCGATAGAATATTTTCACTTTTTAAAAACCAGGAGAATACTTGATGATTCGCGTTACATTTATTTTATCAATTTTAATGTTATCTGTATGGGCATCACCCACACTTAAAACAATGAAAAAAGAGAGCCGTGTCGCCATTGTTGTCGGCAACAGCAGTTATGATGACCATGCACTCTCGACATCAAGTACAAATGCCCGAAAAATGAAAAAGTTTCTTGAAGAGAATGGGTTTTATGTCTACTACGGCGAGAACCTCGACAAACGAAACTTTGTCCGTCTGCTTAGAAAGTTCAATAAAAGATTACGTCCAAACGGCATCGGTCTTGTCTACTACAGCGGCCATGCCGTACAGACCAAAGGCAAAAACTATCTTGTGACTGTTGAAAACGGTATCTTAGACGAGTCCATGATCGCCCGTAAAAGCATCTCTCTAAACTCTATTTACAGCGGTATGGAAGAGAGTTACAACCGTCTAAACATTGTGGTTTTGGACACGGCCTTCGACACCCCGTTCGGCACCCAGTTCACACCTAAAAAAAGCGGTTTAGCTGCTGTTAAGTCTCCAAAGGCCCAAGTGACCTTTATGGCTAATCATCCAAATAAACACAACAGTTCTACCACCTTTACCAATGACTTTTTAAGCCTTGCAGAAGAGAAAGGGCTAGAGTTGACTGCACTCGAAGCAAAACTCATAGACCTTCGCCAAACACACCGTCAGCCCCAACCGCAGATAACCATTGCTAAAAACCAGCCCTTCTACTTTGTGTTACCAGATCGAATTCCATCCCCAGATGAACTGGCCTACACCAAGATCAAAAACAGTAACTCAAAAAATGAGCTGGAAAAGTTCATCAACAAATATCCAAAAAGCACATTTACAAAAAAAGCTCAAGATCAGCTAGACACTATTAACAAAGAGGAAGCTGCACTAAAAGAGAAAAGACGTCAAGAGTTTGAAGCCAAAGCAGCTGAAGCAACACGTAAAGCAAAAGAGATAGCGGCAAAAGCAGCTGAAGCCAAAGAGTTGGCAGAAAAAGAGGCTAAAGAGAAAGAAGCAGCCGCAAAAGCAGCTCAGCAAAAAAATGACATTGCCTTTAAACTTACAAAACCTGAAGATGTCATAGAGGAAAAGCCTATCAAACCGGAGGAAGGTGAAGAACGTCAAATATTACTTGAATAAACATTCTACTCTTTGCAAATCGACTTAATCAGTTCATAACCCTCTTTACTATGACCATAGACGACTACTTCGCAAGTAAAACTGACCTCTTTTCAAAAAATGCCTTGTACAGTTGTATCACATCTTTTTTATCAAGGTTACCGACGCCACATCCCATTAACGCCAAAACCAGTTTTATTGGTTTAGAATTTTTCTCATCATACCGGATCAAATACCCTTCGATGTTTTTTAGGCTTCTCTTGATGACGTCCAGTGTCGGTGACTGTCATCATAGTTTGTATCGGCATCGTAATTCATGATCGCAGCATGCAAAGCATATTTGAAGTTTAACGCTGCACCGGGCGATGTAGCGATGACGTCACCTTGTCTTAGAGGCTTTCGCATATTTTCTAAACTCTCCAACATCTCATCTTGCAATGCTTTAGCGCAATGTTCTCTAAAAGCCCTCGAAACACCGCTTCCCAACACTAAGCGCATGTTTGATGCATTGACAATAAAAGTAGCATCTTCTTCCGTGAGAAGATCACCTTGTTTAACGGTACACATATAGGACATACCAGACCTTTACATCATAATCTTCAATCTACCAAAAATCAACTTTTCCTTACATCCGACCAGCTCAATTTTGGAGCAATAGTGAGTAAATGGCACCACTAAAGTTACTCTTATTTCAAAAGAACCATTTAAGACTGAGAGGAGTACGCTGTATATAAGATATTCTTAACTAACTACACGATAGATTAAGTCAATGTCAAATCTTATAAAACGAAGGATTCCCATGTCACGTTTATTTATTTTGATTGGCTTAATGCTGATCAGTGTAGTTTCCAGTGTTTACGCCATGCCGGCATTTGCACGTCAGATGGGGGTTTCATGTAACACGTGTCACTCTCAAAACGGCTACCCTGCCCTGAATTCATTTGGTAGAAATTTCAAGGCAAGCGGTTATACCATGATGGGGTCACAGGGTACTATCACTGATCCTGCTAAGGAAAATTTTCTCTCTATCCCTGAGACACTCAATGCCTCTTTTGTAGCAAAAATACGTGTTGTAGACAGCGATAATTCAACAACAGAACTTCAGTTCCCCGATGAAGCAGCTTTGGTGATCGGCGGACGTGTTGCAGAGCATGTAGGAACCTTCATCGAAATAGGATATGCTGGCCAACATTTTCTTCTGGCAAATTTCAAAATCCCTTTTACGTACAGCGTTGACAGTTATACTTTTGGTGCGGTTCCTTACCTCACTGATGGATTCGGTCCTTCTGCTTCCTTTGAAGTTCTCAATACGGGGGCGGTCAGAAATGCCAGAGTCCTCGAAGAGAGAAAAGTTGTTTCAGCGCAGCAATATATTGGTACAGCGACTGAAGCGGAAGGTCTCGGTCTTTACGTGTACAATAAGCTGTGGAATGTTGTCTATTCAGCCTGGGTGCCGGTAACTGGAACAGTTAAAGACTTTACACCTGCCCATTATGCAAGGGCAGTTCTAACACCTACGATTGGCGAATGGGATCTTGGCTTTGGTGGACAGATCTGGTGGGGAACGGCTAAATATCAAGATGACACTAACCCTACAGGCCCGTTGATAGAAGAGAAAACGGATGCCTATGCTTTTGACTTTCAGGCAATGGGAAGCATCGGCGATGTGCCTTTAAGTTTTTTCGCTACGTATGCACTGGCCGAGTATGGCCCTGACTCGCTTTATGCCTCAACGGCCAAGGACATATCAGCAGCAACACTCCTTACAGAAGTAGCCGTCTTGCCTGCTGTGCTGATGCTATCTGCTGGGTACAGAGATGCAGACAACGGTGAAGCCACAGACTCGTCTGACAATGCAGCGATTGCCGCGGTAAAGTATTATTTTATGGAAAACGTACAGTTTCAGTTTGATTATACAAATAATCTTGATCAAGCTGATAACAGAAACCAGTACCTCTTCATGCTGTATGCTGCCTTCTAATTCAAACATGCGTACTCTCACGGGTATGCTGAACCTCTACCTCTTGTAGTGTCAGGTATAAACAAACAGGTTAAAAATCATACCTTACCAGCAGCGTGACCATATCCATATTGCCCTCTTCCCCACTCTCGACACTGCGCAGTGCTTTTGAATATTCAAGCCCGACTAATCCGTTGGGTACCGGTATCCACAATAGGTTTAGTTGTAAACCGTAGACATCTTTAGTAACACGATTGCTATCGTCTATATTGACGTTTTCCATATGATTATCAGTTCCGGCATAAGAGAGTGCCAAGGTCGATCTCAATTTTTGACTCCACCAGTGACGGTACCCAATATGCCCACCGTATGCAGGCTGCAGCTGAATATTTCCATCGGCATCTATTGAACCGGCAGCAAAGGCGTTAAAAGCGACATATCGGCCAAGACCGACACCGTACTGCAGATCATAACGGATATCATCGAGTCCATACAGCTTGATCTTGCCCGACATATTGACACCCCAGCCAAAAGCAGCATCTCTGCTGGTAACTCTGCTGCCGTCACTCAAGGTTACCTGGTCTTGGGTGATATAACGACCCAAAAGTGCCACACTTGTCTCGCCCCATAAAGGATAATATCTAAGCCGTGCAACGATGTCAGGTGCCACATCATCTTTCGGGGTTATGATAGTACCGTTTTGATCAAGCAATGTGGTTTCAGGCTGTTCAAATGAGATGTCATAACCTAAGGATCTATTGTTGATACTGTATCGGATCAGTGGCTGCCTTACTAAAGTATCATTGACAGGATACGTGATGGTGTCCAGTGTGACAAATGCATTAAAGGCAGAATTTGTCTGACCTACGGTAAACCCGGCCGCTTCAAGATAGGCATGACGCAGACGCAAGCCATGCGAGTTTGTATTGATCTCTGTGGCCGTTGTCCCCAAAAAATCGACTTCGATAAGCGTTCGGATGGGACCATATTCTGTGGGTGTCCTTGTCTTGACCCAAAGCCTGCTGTCACGGGCACTCATGATCAGCTGTCCATTTTCACCTGTGTCATCAAGAGGTATTTGGCCTGCAAAGTACGCACCCTCAGGCCAAGCATAGATACTGTGCAGCTCGATCCTACCGCCAACACTCAAAACCGAATTGGCACCGGTTAACTCAAGTACCCCCTTTTGGTCCATCGGGGCATTATAACCTTGTGCATCATCAACAATATAGCCTCTGCCGGCCTCTTTCTTCTCATCTTTGACTAAAGATGTCTCATCAGAACTGTTTTTTTTCTCATAGGCATCTATCCGTTGAGAAAGTTCTTTTGCCTGACTTTTTAACGCTTCAAGCTCTGCATCCTCTTCTTCAGCACAAAGAGTTAGAGAAGAGATGAGTAAAAGCAGAGGTATAACAGCAACTCTTTTCATACTAATCTCTTAAAAGAGCATGACAACTCTCACATGTCTGTTGCATCTTAGCCATACTGCTCTCCAACTTCTCCATCTCATACTTTTGTGCAACGGCATGGATCTCTTCACCATTTTGGTAAAGCTCTTGTGCATAGCGGGTGTAAAGTTCTCTCTCTTTTTCAGCAAGCTCTTTACCTAGCTCATCCGGTGAGATATGCTCGATTTTAGTCGCTAGTTCTTTGACGACATCGGCAAGGTTTAAAACATATCGACGGCGGATATCATCACGGTCTAGCTCACTTTTCTGCCTGTCATAAACAACCATGTTCAGTTCACGCATCAACAAGCGAAGCTCTTCACTCTCGATCTTATGTTTTTTGTCATTCTCAAGTGAGGCCGTATCGGCAGACGATGAACTTTTTGATACACAAGCGCTCAATACCAACAGTGACAACATCAATAATAACGCTCTAAAAACCATCAGCCACCTTCTTACTGTGAAATAAACAATTTACATAGACAAAAATATTCTATCGTATTGATTATAGTCATTTTTCCCTCATCTTTATCTTCAGGAGACCTCTAAAAATGAAAAATTTGCGCTACAATGAAATAATACATTTATACGTCAACAAGTATAGATTCAGTCAGATATTTCTGACAGAAGAGTAGAGGAAAAGATTATGGAACAGGTTCAACAGATTTTAGTCGCCATTGACAGATCGGCAATGTCACAGGAGGCGCTCAAACGTGCCATCTCCGTTGCAAAGAAAAAAGATGCACAGCTTATTGTCATACATGTCATTGAGCCTCTCTTTGTGCAGTCCCCCTATGCTAAATCTATCGATGAAGATGCGATCAAACTTGACATCAGCAGACAGATCGATATGCTCAACACAGAGGCACAAGTCGAGTATATGCTCTTTGTCGAGTCCGGGAAAGCGGTTGATGTTATCATGCTTAAGGCACAAAAGACCCAAACCGACCTGCTTGTTGTAGGTTCTCACGGGAAAGACGATGTCGACAGCAACTATTTTGGCTCCACCACTTTAAAACTTATTCAACAAACCCATACTCCCGTACTCATCGTCAAAAACAGAGTCAAGACCATCTATCAAGAGATGATCGCACCGACCAACCTCTCTGACTATTCCAAAGAGAGTATTTTGTTCGCCAACACCCTTTTTACCAAACCTTCTCGAAAATATCTTTTTGCTTATGCGACTATAGACAAACTGCAGGCCAAGACCTACCACTTCAGTGACGAACAGGCTAAAGAGTTCAGATCGGAAAGAAAAACAATCGCAAAAATAGCATTAGAGACATTTGTAAAAGAGGTTGGTGAAGGAGATATGGCATTGATCGACTATACAGCATCGATAAATGAAGATCTCTTGGAGTATATTAGAGAAGACAACGCCGATCTGCTTGTCTTGGGCTCCAAAGGTGTCGGTAACCTAAACTCGTTTGTCTTTGGCTCAACTGCCTCTTATTTAGTACAGCGCTCACCTATTGACGTACTGGTCTATGTGCCATCATCGACTTAAAATAGAGAAGGAAAAAAGGAAAATAGCATGGATCTATATACACTCGAATCATTTTTTATGTGGTGTACGATCATCAATGGAGTCATCTATCTGGAATGGGTTCTATTCTTCTTTTTCGCCCCGGATTTTGTCTATCGTTTACAAAACCGCTGGTTTCCCCTTCCCAGAGAGACCTACAACGTGATCATCTACTCACTGCTAGGGGCATTTAAACTCTTTTTTATCGTCTTTAACATCGTTCCTTATCTGGCACTGGTGATCATCAATTAACGGAGAGCTACTTCGCATCATCTCTACTCACTTTTGAAAGTGTGTCATACAACTTTTCTAGCTTTGTGATGTGCTGTTTGCAATCTTCTTGCCGCTCTTGAAGCGATTCAATCAACTCATTTTGTTCTTGCATCAATGCATCTTGCAGATACAACTTATATGAGACATATAACAGTACGATCACAATGATCAATTCAAGCATAGTAACACCTTTTCTTATTCTCCATTATAGCAAATAGCTTGGTCTTATCAGACCAGCTTATTCACTTCAACATGTTCAGCGAACCCGGCGCCTGCTTCAGTGTAAACATCAAACACTGCATGTACGCCTAACTGCTGTAACTGTTCCTTCTCATCCCGATGCTTTACCGTCGCAGCGATCCGTCCACTAAAAGAGACCTCGCGCAGTTGTTCTAAGGCATCCAGATTAGCTTGAAGATTAGGTAGTGCCAGCATAACAAGTTCGAGACTATGGTTTCGTTCTATTTTCTCCCAGAAGTCCGCATCACTTGGATCGCCGTACAGAACATTGTGCCCCATTGCTTGGTGCTTTTTTATTAACTCGGCATCAAAGTCTATACCGATCACAGTGTCGCCGTGGAGTTCACGCATCTTCTCATAGGCTCCACTGCCTATTCTGCCCATACCAAAGATGGCGATAGTCGCACCGCTAATGTCCAACAGCATATCATCAGGGAGTCTCTCTTTACGCTGAAATCGCATCCAACATTCTCTACAGCGGCTATAGATCTTATCATCGACGTTGTTTAACGGCGCGGCTACAACAAAAGATAGCGAAAGAGCAATGGCGATCACGACCAGCCATTCAGCATCTATCCATCCATTTGCTACGCCGATCGCGGCAACGATCAGACCGAATTCACTGTAGTTTGTCAGGTTCAGGGTTGCTAACAGCGAAGTTCGTGCCCGCAGTCTGAAACGGGTCATCAGAGTAAAGAACAGTGCCGACTTCATAAAGATAAAGGGTACCAGTAGCGCCCCAATGATCAACGCCTCCAGAGACAGCTCTCCGGACATGCCGATAGAGAGGAAGAAGCCGACAAGAAAGAGATCTTTGAACCCTAACATCGTTTTCGCCATCTCATGCGATTTAAAATGTGTCGATATTAGGACCCCCATGATTAGCGCACCGAGATCGCCCTTTACATCAACCAGTTCAAAGAGTTCAGCACCGCCCAGAGCAAGGACCAGACCGTACAAAATTAGCAGTTCTCCGTGTCCTGTTTTTTGTAACAGATAGTGAAACAGCGGTCGAAGCGGGATGAGCAGAAACAGTGACAAGGCCCAGAGCGATGGGACCTTCCCTGTGGATGCTGCCAGAAAGACAACGGCAGCAATATCCTGCATAACCAGGATACCGATAGCGATCCGTCCATGCAAAGACTTTATCTCGCCTTTCTCTTCCAGTGTCTTGACTACAAAAACGGTACTGGAAAAGCTCAATGCAAAGGCGATCATCAGTGAAAGCTTGAGGTCCAATCCAGAGAAGAGAGGCGCACCCATCAGTGCCAGACCAAAGATAGCAGCTCCAAACAGAGCGATAACAGTTGAGATATGCAGTACCGTCACCGCCCATACCTGCGGCTTTATCAATACATTCAGGTTTAGCTTTAGACCAACAGTGAACAGCAGCAGTGTAATTCCCAGATCAGCAAGTTTCTGTAACACCTCCCCGCTTGCGATACCCATGTAATTGAGCACGAATCCTGTTGCCAGAAAACCTACTAGCGGCGGCAGGCCAACCGTTCTTACCAGTAACCCCAGAAAAAAAGCCAGGGAGATCCATGTAACATCTCCCAGCGCAATTGCAACCCATTCAAAATCCATTGCTTATTACCCATCCACTTTATTTCGATCACGCACCACATATTTCTGCAACTCCATAACTACGACCAAACCCAGTGCAATGGCAAAAAGTGTCGACCACATCGTAAAACTGACCGGTTCGGTCGAGAGTATGTTTTGCATAAACGGAATATACATACAGCTGATATGCAGCAGCTGCGTAAAGAGCACAAGCAGTATCAAGTAGATGCTGCCGCGGTATTGGACTTTGTGCAAGAAATTATGTTCACTTCGGGCATTGAAGACATGGACATTTTCAAACAGCACCATCAGCAGCAGCGTACCATTACGTGCGCTGAACTCACTGTAACCCAGTTGCAGCAGAACGATAAATACGATAAATGACATTATCGCAATGTACAATCCGCCGACAAGAATCCTGCGAAGCATCAAAGGGTTAAAGACCCGTTCTGAAGGCGGTCGAGGTTTGCGTTTTAAGATGCCCTCTTCTGCCTTTTCCAGTCCAAGCATCACATCCTGAAGACCATTTGTCACCAGGTTTAGCCACAAGAGCTGTACCGGCAGCAGCGGCAGTGCAAAGCCGCTTATAAAAGCAAGCATCACCAGTATGATCTCGGCAAAACCGGTGGATACCAGCAGGTAAACCACTTTGCGGATGTTATCGTAGGCCCGTCTTCCCTCTTCAATGCCGTTGACGATGGAGGCGTAGTTATCATCCGTCAAGATCAGGTCAGCACTGCTTCGGGCGATATCTGTACCGCTTTTACCCATCGCGATCCCAATATTTGCGAACTTCAGTGCCGGAGCGTCATTGACCCCGTCTCCAGTAACGGCGACAAAATGCCCCAGTTTCTGAAAGGCTTCGACAATCGCTTTTTTCTGCTCCGGCGAGACCCTTGAAAAAACCTTTTTTCCGGCAATTTCCTGCGGATCAGACCCGCCCTCTTGCCATGTGGACAAGGCTGTACCCTCGATTACCTCATCCTCATTTTGTGCGATACCAAGCTGTTTGGCGATATAGTAAGCGGTATTGGGGTGGTCACCTGTGACCATAACAGTCTCTATTCCCGCCTCCTTAGCCGTAGCCACGGCCTCTTTTGACTCTTCACGAATCGGATCAATGATCGCCATAAACCCTAAATAGACAAAGTTATCCAACGATATCTTTTCATTCACCTCTATCTTGTAAGCCAAGGCGATATTACGGTACCCCTTTTTCGCCCAACTATCCACATCAGCCAAAAGTTGTTGTTTCTCTTGCTCTGAGACATTACAAAACTCCAAAACCGTTTCCGGTGAGCCTTTGACAAATTCGTAAATGCGACTGTCATGTTCGACTTGAACGGCGCTATAGCGGTTTTGCGGCTCATAGGGGATCTCGTCAACTTTAACATGATCTTTGACCGCTAACACATAGGCTTCATCAGCACTTATTGCATGCCTGGCCAATGCCACATCGACCTGGTCACCAATATATTTGATGGCGTCGACATCCTCTTCGATCTTCATCTCACTACAGAGCACCGAAGCGAGTCTGGTCACATGCACCAGATCGGCAATCTCTTCATGATCTTCTCTCTTTGGAATGAAATATTCGACACTGAGCTGGTTTTTCGTCAACGTTCCCGTCTTATCACTGGCGATGAGCGTACACGAACCCAGAGCCTCGATAGCAGAAAGTTTGCGCACAATGACATTGCGTTTAGACATCACCAGAGAGGCTGATGTCAGTGCCACGGTGATAGCGACAGGAAGTCCTTCAGGTATAGCGGAAACCGCCAATGCAACGGAAAAGAAGAAGAGTTCATACAGCCCCATCCCTCTAAAAATCCCAATGGCAAACAAGACCGCTACAACAACACCGACTGCTTTGGCAATAGTAATCGAAAGTCTTTCCATCCGAATGGTCAACGGGGCTTTGCCGTCTTCGGCAGATGCCAGCATCACGGCGATTTTACCGATCTCAGTTGCCGTACTGATAGCACTCACCACCCCGTCTGCACGGCCGCTGGCAACATAGCTGCCGGCATAGAGCATATTCTTTCTCTCTGCAATCGGCAACACTTTTTCATCGGAGATAAAAGAGGCCTCTTTATGTACTTCAAGCGATTCGCCAGTAAGCAGTGATTCATTGACCATCAAGCTTGTCGAAGTGACCAACCGAAGATCTGCCGGTATTTTACTGCCTGATTCGAGTTTAACAATATCACCTACCGTCAATCTCTCACTGTCTATCTCTTTTATTTTTCCTTCCCGTACGACCTGAACCACCGTTTTGATCGCTTTTTTCAACCCTTCGGCTTTGATCGCAGCCGAATACTCCTGGTAGGTACCTATGGTCGCATTAAGCAGGAGTACCGCCATAATAAAATAACCGTCTACATACTCTTCAATGATGAACGTAACAATAGCTGCCACCAAAAGAATATAGATGATCGGGCTTTTAAACTGCAACAAAAAGATCTCATAGAGATGCAGCACCCTTTCTCGCGGTAGTGTGTTTAAGCCATACTTTTTCTGCCGCTTTTCTACTTCTGCCTCTGTCAGACCATCTTTTGAACTCTCAAATAGATCCAAAGCTTTCTGAACAGTATAGGTATGAGCTGCTTCCATTGCTTATCTCACCTCGTAGACTCTAGAGACGCTTTTCAAGTTCGACGACCACTTGACGCATCTTAAGGACCGAGTCGGGGTTGAGCGAAATGGAGTCGATGCCGTTCTCCACCAGAAACTCGGTGATCTCGGGGTAGTCTGACGGTGCCTGACCGCAGATACCGATGTATTTACCCTCTTTTTTACAGGCATCGATCGCCATTTTAAACATACGCTTCATCGCTTCGTTGCGTTCGTCAAAGATGTGCGCTACCAGTGTACTGTCACGGTCGACACCCAGAGTGAGCTGTGTCAGGTCGTTTGAGCCGATACTGTAACCGTCAAACACCTTTAAAAACTCCTCGGCAAAGATGACATTGCTGGGGATCTCGCACATGGCGTAGATCTCGAGACCGTTCTTGCCTTGAACCAGCCCCATCTCATTCATGATGGCGATCACCTTACGACCCTCATCCGGTGTTCTTACAAAAGGGAGCATCAGTTTGACATTTGTCAGTCCCATATCGTCACGTACTTTTTTAAGCGCCTCACACTCCCACTTGAACGCCTCTTTGTAAGCATCCGAGTAGTAGCGGCTCGCCCCGCGAAAACCGATCATCGGGTTCTCTTCATCCTTCTCATACACTTCGCCGCCGAGCATATGTTTATACTCGTTTGTCTTGAAATCACTGGTACGTACGATCACCGGATTGGGATAGAAAGCTGCTGCGATCATGCCGATGCCAGCCGAAAGTCTGTCGATAAAATAGCTTTTTGGAGTGCTAAAGCCCTGCATCAGTTTCTCGATCTCCTCACTGCCTTTGACAAATCGACCGTGATGCATGTCATACAGTGCCATCGGATGCGCCTTGATATGGTTGTTGATGATGAACTCCATACGCGCCAGTCCGACACCCTGGTTGGGAATCGTAGCCAATGAGAATGCCTGTTCAGGGTTGCCGACATTCATAAAGAGTTTTGTTTTGGGTTCTTGCAGATCAGCCAGATCGATCGACTCAAGCTCAAAATCGATCCGACCTTCATAGACATGTCCCTTCTCCCCCTCGGCGCAGCAGACACTCACCTCCACACCCTCTTTGAGCAGCTCCGTTGCATTGGTGGTACCGACAATGGCGCTAACACCGATCTCCCGTGCCACGATTGCCGCGTGACAGGTACGTCCACCCTTGTTTGTCACAATGGCAGCCGCCTTTTTCATCAGCGGCTCCCAGTCCGGATCAGTTATATCTGTGACCAATACCTCGCCTGCATTAAATTGCGAGGCTTCACTAAGATCATTGATCACCTTCACAATACCGACACCGATCTTCTCACCAATGGCTGTGCCATCCAACAGACAAGTACGCTTGGAAGTATCTTCTTTGATCTGGTATTTTTCTATTCTCTCTTGTTTAGTGTGGAGCCGTTTGGAGTGCACCGTCTCAGGGCGTGCCTGAACAATATAGAGGTTTCCGTCTCGGCCATCTTTCGCCCACTCTATATCCATTGGCATACCATAATGTTCTTCAATACTGAGGGCATAACGGGCCAGCGTCACTACTTCATCGTCACTGAGCGAAAAATTTGCACGCTCACTGTCTGTCGTAGAGACATTCAGTGTTTTGAGTTTTTCATCATAGACCATCTTCATCTCTTTGGAGCCCAGCTGACGCTTGATAATCGCAGATTTCTCCTCTTTGAGTGTTGGTTTGAAGACAAAAAACTCATCAGGGTTGATACGCCCTCCAACCACATTCTCACCCAGACCGAAAGCAGAGTTGATCATAATAACATTCTCACTGCCGCTTTGCGTATCTAGCGTAAACATCACCCCGCTGCTTGCCTCATCACTGCGCACCATCTTCTGAACACCGACGCAAAGCGAGATGTCACGATGATCAAAACCGCGGCTGTAACGATAACTGATGGCACGGTCGGTAAAGAGCGAAGAAAAACAGCGCTTGACATTTAAAAGAAGAGCCTGCTCTCCCCAGACATTCAGATAAGTATCTTGCTGTCCGGCAAAACTGGCATCGGGAAGATCTTCGGCAGTGGCAGAGGAGCGTACCGCCACATCGGTCGCTTTCCTACCGTATTCATTTGAGAGCTGCCTGTACGCTTCAATGAGTTCAGTTTCAAGTTCAGATGGGAGTTGTTCATTCAAGATCAGTTCACGCACCGCTTTACCGCAGGACTGTAGCTGTCTCACATCCACAACATCCAGATCTGCGATCAGTGCGTCGATACGTTCGGAAAGAGTATTTTGTGAGAGTAGCAGAGCATAAGCATCTTTCGTCGTCGAGAAACCGTTGGGAACATTGACCCCCAGTGGCGCCAGATGTTGATACATCTCACCTAAACTGGCATTTTTGCCACCAACCAGTCCAACATCACCGATACCGACTGTCTCAAAGAATCTAATATACTTCATAAGAAGCCCCTTAAATTTTACTTATCTAAAGGATAGCACGAATCAATGTTCTTTCCAAGTAATTCTTGGAAATACTTTGACTTTTTTCATACCTACTAAGAGACTGATATACATTTTTTACTATCTAGTTTTTTTAATTACTTCATATCGCTAGTATGTCACTTTTTCTTCTTGCGTGCACAAGAAAAAAACCTAACGAAAAAGAAGAAGTGCAATACCCTTCGGCCACTATTCACTGTTGTGAAACTGTAGCTTTAAACCTCCGTACATTTTGACACGACTGCCAAAATTAAGCTATTGACGCAATTAAAAATAAACTTATACGACACAATAAAACCAAAACCTACTATCAACTCAAATAGGGATTAAAACGAAGTTTTAACTTTAAAATAGATGCGTTACCGCTTGGCTTTTTTCGTGGCATCTACAGCGTTGACTGCAAGGAGAGAAAGAGCGTTAAAAAAACGGCATTGTTTGAGCATAGCGAGTTTTGTCGTTTTTAGCGAGAGAGCGACTGAAAGGAAAGTAGTCGGTAGCCACCGACCGCGAAGCCGTCACGAGCGGTTTTTGGTTTCATTTTTGCCGAGTCACACAGCGCTAAAGCGCCGTACAGGGCGAAACTAAATTTCGCATCGTGAAAAGGAAAGAGAGAAGTCGATAAAGTTTCTGGTTCAATAAACTATCAAACTAATCTAAATACCGCAAGCAGCATTGATCTTATAACGCGAAATCTCAACACCTTTGAGGTCAATTACGTGCACGGCACAAGCCAGACAAGGGTCAAACGAGTGCACCGCTCGCAGCACTTCCAGCGGCTGTGACGGGTCGGCAAGTTTCAGACCGATAAGCGACTCCTCGTATGGACCGCGCAGGTTTTTCCCATCTTTTGGCGAAGCATTCCACGTCGTCGGGGCGATGACCTGATAGTTTGCTATCTTGGCATTTTCTATACGTACAAAGTGCGAAAGAACGCCCCGGGGAACCTCGTAAAAAGCATGCCCCTGAGCCGTGGTCGGCAGCGTTTCAAAGTCATACTTACTCCAGGTCTCTTCGTCGTAATATTTGATGTTCTCTATAAGGTCGTTCATATACTTAAAGATCGCCGCGCAGCAGACCTGCGCTTCGACAGCGCGGGCTGCATTACGGCCTATGGTGGTGTCAAAATCCTGCAGCTCCATCCCCGTGTCGTCCATAAACTGCTCCATATAAGGGGTTATACTCTTTGAGCCTTTGCTAAAACCTATCAGCATTCTTGCGACAGGCCCGACCTCCATCGGTAAACCGTCATAGCGCGGTGCTTTGACCCAGCTGTATTTGCCTTCGCTTTTCAGCGAGCCATCATCATTCAGGTCGGTGTAATACGGCTCGCTTTGACCCTCGTAAGGGGTAGTCTTGCCTTCGCCCTCATACCAGCTGCGTGTCACATCTTCGGTCACTTTGGCAACTTCAAAGGGTGCAATAGCGTCAAAATCGGACCCTCTCACAACACCGCTTTCAAATAGAAGTTCCTCTCTGTCCAGCTCGTATCCGCCACAGGCAAGAAAGTTGCCGCAGCCGCGTCCGTCTCCGTTTTTGATCTCACCCTTGTAGGCCTCGATGATCATTTTCATGTCGGGAAGGTAGGCCCTATCGATGAACTCCCACGTATCTTTTAAAATGAAAAGGTAGTCGTTGAGGCGCTGAGGGTTAAGCATGTCCATCACACTTGTGATGCCCCCGACAACAAGGTTTTGCGGGTGAGGCGTCTTGCCGGCAAAGATGGCGATCGCCTTGCTCAGTTCACGCTGGATTCGCAGTGCTTCGAGGTAGTGGTTCATGTGCACCAGGTTCTGCTCCGGCGTAAGTCGGTAACGGTCATGTCCCCAGTAGCCGTTGGCAAACAGGCCAAGCCGTCCTGCACCGACAAAAGAGGCAAGCTTCTCTTTCACCGCTTCAAGATGTCCGGATGAACAGCGGTAAGGTCTCTCATGATACTGCTCTGCAGTTTGAAGGGCTTTTTCGATATCGGCGTCCAATGCACTGACCACATCGACATAATCGAGCGAATGAAGGTGATAGTAGTGTACCAGGTGGTCCTGCACAAAGAGAGCAAGCGTTATTAGATTGCGCACGATCTCGGCATTTTTAGGAGGGACAATACCGTAAGCGTTCTCTACTGAAGCAATGGAAGCGCGATAGTGTACGTTGGTACAGACTCCGCAGATGCGCTGAGCGATCAGCCCTGCATCACGCGGATCACGCCCCTTGAGGATGAGCTCAATACCGCGGAAGAGCTGTCCTGATGCCCACGCCTCGGTGACTACGTTATTCTCATCGACTTCGACCTCTATACGAAGATGTCCTTCAATACGCGTTATCGGATCTATTACGATCTTACGACTTTGGCTACTACTCATTCGGTTCTTCCTCAATCACTCTGTTATTGGCATATTTATCAAAGGCAATTTTTCCCTCACCGCAGGCAAAACAGCCGTGCCCGACACCGACAGGCCAGTTGGTTCCTTCGTTAAACCGCACCATTGAGCAGTTCAGATCGGCGTAAGGCCCTTTACAGCCCATCTCAAACAGACACCACCCCTTCTTTGCCCCTTCATCGCCCCACTCTTTGACAAACTCGCCTGCATCGTAGTGGCCGCGGCGTTCACAGTTGTCGTGGATGCGGTAGCTGTATGCCCATTTCGGACGCCGTTTTTCGTCAAGTTCCGGAAACTCTTCGAACATAAGGTAGTGCAGAAGCGTGCCGACGATGTTGACCGGGTTGACCGGACATTGCGGCAGGTTGATGATGTCGTCCCGCCCCAGTGCTTCGGAGACACCGACCGCACCCGTAGGGTTCGGTGCAGCTGCCACCACACCGCCATCATAAGCACAAGAACCCACTGCGATGACCGCTGCCGCATTCGCAGCGACACGACGCAGCAGCTCCACTCCTGTCTCGCCTTTAGGACCGATACGCAGAAACTTCCCATCCATCCCCAGCGGTATTGCCCCTTCGACCAGCAAGATGTAGCGGCCCGCATCGTTTTTGATGATGTCATCGAGCGAACTCTCCGACGCATCACCCGAAGGGGCCATAAGCAGTTCATGGTAGTCAAGCGAGATGTAGTTGAGAATAAGCTCGTCCACTTCTGGATGGGCAGACTTTATAAAGGCCTCGGAATTACCCGAACAGTCGGCGAGTTCCAGCCAGATGATGGGAATTTTGTTGAGTGCTTTAACCCCGGCACCCACTACCTCTTCATAATCAGGATGCAGACGCATGGTCGCCGTCACCATAGAGACCCAACGGTTGTAATCTTCGCTGATGTCGAACGAGTTCATCGCCTCTTCGAGGTTCTCTTCGCTGATCTGGTTGCGCGGGTGCAAGGTGTTGAACTTCGCGATGCGACGGCGTACCGTCTCCAGCTTGGCGGCATTGGCTGCCGCCAAGCGTTCGACTTTCAAACACGCGGCCTGTTCCGGGTCGACCGGCGTATCTGCAATAAGCTGTGCCACATCTTTCTTACAGCGGCCGCAGACCCGGCCTGCCTCGCTGAAGGGCTTAAGGTCGGCAAAGCTCTCGATGCAGTTCTCTTTGATGATCTCAACAAGGTCCTGCTCGTAACCGCTGGCGCAGCTGCAGATGAGCTTGCCCCGTTCGCTGACGAGGCGGTTGGAGTAGAAGTAGGAGGCGTCGACCTGCTCACCCCTCTCCATCATCTGCTTGAGCGCCATGATGTCAATATTGGTGTTGATGCCTATGAAACGGACAAGGCGGTCGTCGTTAGTGATGTAATGATCAATGTGACCCTCTTTTTTCGACGCAATAACGATCTCTTCATTGTTCTCATCTTGAGGGTCGTAACGGGTCGATGTCACGTCGGCAAGCAGAAAACTGCCGACTTTAAGCCCGTCGATGGTGACAAAATCTTTAAACCCGTCGCCCTCTTTTCCAAGAATCGAAGCCACCGCTGCATCCGCCTCGAGGGTACACTCTTTCACCCGCCCGGCGATATAACCGTCCGGTAACTGTGCCACTTCGCCGACGGCATAGATAGAGGCATCGCAGCTTCGCATATGCTCATCGACAAGAATCCCCTTGTCGACGTCAAGCACCTCTCTGGCAAGGTCTGCACTCGGGCTGATACCCACCCCGAAGATGACAAACGGGTTCTCTATGGTGCGCGACTTCATGAGTATCTTCGTAATCTCATTGCCCTCAATAACCTTGTCGATGATCTCCTCTTCAAGCAGAATCTCGACACGGGGGTCAGCCGCTTCATAAATGCGTTTCATCATCGCCACCGAAGCCGGCGTCATTGCCTTGTCGTAGAGGTGTACACTGCGCGACACAAGGTAGATCTTTTCGGGTCCTTCAAGCGTGCACAAGGTCTCTAAAAGTTCGAGTCCTATAGGCCCGACACCCATCATCACGACGTTTTTGCCTTTAATCCGCTCTGCAATACATGCACTGTCTTTTGCACTTCTGAACGTTGCTGCGTTTTTCATCCCTTCGATGCCGAAAAGCGTGCGCGGTTTCGAGCCGGTAGCAATGACAAGGATGTCGTAGGAGAAGCTCGAAGATTTTGTATAGATGCGTTTGGCGCTTTTATCGATCTGCACCACTTCTGAATCGAGTTCAAGTTTGACACTCTCTGGCAGCTCCAAAGCGATCTCTTCGATACTCTGCGTGCCGTTGACCAAGTCACAAAGATGAATCCGGTCGTAAGGCGGGTAAGTCTCTTTGGAGACGATCAGTACCTCATGTTCGGGAGACTGTTCTTTCAACCTATTGGCCATATAAGCCGCAACAATACCGCCACCGACTATCACAATGCGCATATGAGTGCTCCTTTTAGCTCGTATCTAATTATTATACATAAAATCATTTTTTATTACTACGTTTTAGGTCATATTCGGCCTAACACCTTTTCATAACTTCTATATGTATTTTAACACTTCATAAAACTGCTACTGCATTTAAGGGTATAAATAACTGACACAAGTCGCTATACTTCCGGGCAATTTCAAAACATTTATGAGTTTGTTTCAACTACAGAGGAGATAAAGATGACATACGATGTAGCATGGGGAGAAAATAGAAGTACCTTTAGCTTCCACGATAGAATAGATATCAATGAGATACACGAGGCACATGGTGTTCTGCATGGAAGTATTAACTATCAAAACTATCACGGTACGATTTGGAATTTTCTTGATGGCGATTATTCAAGTATAAAGCTAGATCAAGTAAAAGAAACTGCCTACGTTAGCAAGGCGGCATCATTCTCTGTACATTATGTAAAGATCGCGCTTGTTGCCAAAGAAAAGTATATTGTAGATCTGTGCAATGAATTTGTAGAGTTATACAAAAAGATGGATACATCATGGGAAGTACGTATATTTGACTCTATGGACTCTGCTGTTCAATGGTGTTACTCCAAACAAAACTAATCAACAAGGGCTCTCCTCCCTAGCCTTATACATAAAACTACTGTTTATTACTACCTTTTAGATCATAATAGACAAAGCACCTTGTCAGCATCACCACCCACACCGGACAGTTTGTCCAAATAACACACTTTTCATACTCAAGTAGGTATAGGTATCACCTCTGTTCTTTTAACCATTGATGAAGAACAATCGATAGATGGCGTCAAAGTAGTTGATATTTGGTGAGACAAATATTTTAATTAAGTCTGTTTTACTTTGACACGTTAAAATAGAGTTTAGACACCCAATAGTCGTTTCCTATCTTTGACACTATGATTCCAGCTAATGAGTACAACCAATAAGCGGTCAAAATAACCCTTAAAAATGAAGGCACGTAAATTTTATCATATACTTCAAAATAGACAGCCGCGATGGACAACAGAATCAACGTAACAAAAGCAAATGAGAAAAGTTTTTTTCTTTTTTCATCAGCGTTAATATTGCGCAAATTAGACGTGGACGAATAATCTTCCAAAGTCGTCTTGGCGCTGTTTGATTGATTGTGTGCGTTGACGGTACATTTAGCCGCAGTTTTTATTTCACTAATCAAGCCCGCGTTTAAGTTGTTCAATATGGACAAAACGATGTCTAAATTTTTATCCTCAACCGAAAGTTTTATCTCATTCATACATTTCCCCATCCATATTTCATTTTTTATAATATTATCTTGGATAATTATACCTTATTTCATAAAACTAAAAGTGAGCAAAAAGTGAGGGGTCAGGTGATGCCAATACCTCCAAAGATGAACGATCTTCTTAAGCAGCTTATCGGCTTTGTCGCTTCGATAAATGAGAGATAGGAGCTGTAAGTACTCACCCAGTTTGTTTACCATATTCGCTTTAACAGGGTTGTTTTCTATAAGGTATTGGCATCACCTGACCCCTTTTCTTTCTTTTCTATTGCAACGTATTTAGGATATACTCAACCCTATATCAATAAGATCATTAAGAAGATGAGAGTTATAGTTATCACCTGACCCCTCTCTTTCCTCACAACAAACGTTATGTGTAAAAAGG
>JBATWM010000002.1:0-10979 GCA_049672605.1 Sulfurimonadaceae bacterium | reverse complement strand
ATGATTACATTTAGCGATCTACTTTTAAAACTGCAAGAATTTTGGAAAGAGCAGGGTTGTAACATTGTTCAGCCTTACGACATCCCGGCAGGTGCGGGTACTTTTCACCCGGCAACCTTTTTACGTTCACTCGACTCACAGCCGTGGTCGGTAGCCTATGTGGCACCATCACGTCGTCCGACAGACGGCCGTTACGGTGAGAATCCAAACCGTCTTGGAAGCTACTACCAGTTTCAGGCACTGATCAAACCAAGCCCGGACAACATCCAGGAACTTTATTTGAAAAGTCTGGAATATCTTGGACTTAACCTTCAAGACCATGACATCCGTTTTGTCGAAGACAACTGGGAGTCGCCGACACTTGGTGCCTGGGGACTTGGCTGGGAAGTGTGGCTGAACGGTATGGAAGTGACGCAGTTTACCTATTTCCAGCAAGTCGGCGGGATTGCTTGTGATCCTGTAGCGGTTGAGATCACATACGGAACAGAGCGTTTGGCGATGTACCTTCAAGGTGTGGATTCGGTCTTTGACATTGTTTGGAATGAAAATGAGCATGGCAAGACGCTTTATCGTGACATCCACAAAGAGAGCGAGATACAGTTTTCTAAATATAACTTTGAAGTCGCCGATATTGACATGCTGTTTGCAGACTTTGAAGCAAAAGCGGCAGAGTGTAAACGTGCTTTAGACGCGGGTCTTCCTCTTCCAGCGTATGACCTTTGTATGGCAGCTTCTAATACTTTTAATACATTAGATGCACGTAAGGCAGTCTCTCAAACAGAACGTGCCAACTACATCTTGCAAATTCGTGAACTCTCAAAAGGGTGCGCGGAACTTTACAAGGCGCAAGAAGCTGAACGTTTAGAACGCGTAAAATCGTAGAATCAAATAGCGACACTTTTGTCGTCATTCCTGCGAAGGCAGGAATGACGAAAGATATTTAATTAGAAGTAACAAAACCTCTCTAAAGTGAAGTCCATGAAAATCCTTATCGGCCAAATCGACAAGATTATTTTCGAACAAGAGGGCTTTTTCATCGGTGTCCTTAAGTCCGGTGAAAAGATACAGGGTGAATACCATGAAAGTGAAGTCAGTAACCTTGTAGATGCGGCAGTCACCTTAAAAGGTGACTACCAAGAGCATCAAAAACATGGTAAATCCTTTCTCTTTGAGACCATCACGGTCAACCAAAACGAACTTTTTTTCTTTCTCAACCGTGTGGTCAAAGGCTTTCCTAAAAAGGTAACCGCAGACCTTATAGAGAAGTTTGGCGATGAAGGTCTGGTTGACATCTTGGACAATGACATCGAACGTCTCTTAGAGTTTAAAGGCATACAGAAAAAGCGTCTGGCCAAGATGCAGGCACGCTGGAAACAGTTTCGCTCTCTGCGTGAACTTGGCAGCTTCCTCTCTCCTTTTGGTGTGACACCGGGCATACTCTCTATCATCGCCGGCGCTATGAAAGAGGTGGAAAACCCGGCCGAGAAGATCAAAAACAATCCCTATATCTTAACGTCTATACGCGGTATCGGTTTTAAACGCGCCGATGAGATCGCACTCAACATGGGTATAGACCCGCTTTCAGAAAAACGTATCAGCTCAGCGATGGACTTTGCCCTCAACGAGTTTTGCGATCAACAGGGCAACTCCTGTGTTGAGAAGAGCCTGCTTTTTGAACAGCTTGATAATCTGCTGGAGTTTAGCGGACAGAACAATCTTTACGATATGGTTTTGCTTGAGCGGGTTACAGAGGGGAGCATCTATCCGCTTGCCCATCACCGTTACGCACCTGACAGACTTTATGAGGCAGAGAAGTTTCTTTTTGACGAGTTTAAACGACGTGCCAAGGTCGACAACGGCGTGATCGTCAAAGATCTCGACAGCTTTGTAGCCAAGGGCGGGTTGGAGCTGGGTGATCAGCAGCGTGAAGCGGTTGAAGTGATCAACAGCGGAAAAGGTATTCTCTGTCTGGTTGGTTACGCCGGTACCGGAAAAAGCACCACAGCGCGTACCATTCTTGATGTTTTGGCAGAGCGTTACAAATCAGAGTCTGTCATCACCTGTGCCTTAAGCGGGATTGCTTCACAGCGTATTGCCGAGACAACGGGGTATAACAGTGCAACGATCCAAAGCCTCTTGGTGAAGTTTGAAGATCGTGATACGCTGCCGTATGAGGTTGTTTTGATCGATGAAGCTTCGATGATCAATTCACTGCTTTTTGCCCGCTTGCTCTCAAAAGTGGCGCGTGATGCTATTATCATCATTGTCGGGGATGATGCGCAGCTGCCGCCTATCGGTGCAGGTGATGTCTTGAGCGACCTTCTGAGACTTGAATTGACACCTATCGTTAAACTGACCAAGATCTATCGTCAAAGTGAAGAACAGGCAATCGCTCTGATCGCCAATGATATTCGCAAAGGTGTTATTCCTCAATACATGCAAGCCTATGATGACTTCTCTTTTATTCATGTTGACATAGAAAACTACTATGCAAGACGTGCCAATGCATCACAGAGCGAACTGGCAGAGCTTCGTCAAGAGAATGCAGATGGCATCGTGCGAGAACTGATGCATAAAGCGGTGACCTACATCCCAAAAGCACGTCGGTATCTGGCGCAAAAAGAGATCAAAGAGTATCTTAACTACTTTCAGGTCATCACCCCGATGAAGGGCGGCACGCTCGGCGTGGACAATCTTAACACCGTCTTGCAGTCGTACTTTAACCCAAAACCAAAACAGCTTGTTAAAAAAGGGGAACGTGAGTACCGCCTTTTAGACAAGGTGGTGCACACCAAAAATGAGAACATGCCTTCTTGGAATATGGAGGGGTTTAAAAACGGTGATGAGAGCAGTGAAAGACGAATCTTTAACGGTATGGGCGGTCTGCTTTTTAAGATCGACGAGGAAGAGGAGTTGGTCTATGTGGTCTACCCCAATGAAGATGTGGTGGTGCAGTACAGCTATGAGCAGCTCAAAAGCCATCTGATGCTCTCGTATGCACTGACGATCCATAAAGTACAGGGGATGGAGTACGACGTGGTGGTGATGCCGATGAGTTTTTCACACTTCATCATGCACAACACAAAACTTCTCTACACGGCTATTACACGAGCAAAACATAAATGTTACATCATTGGTGAGGGAAGTGCCTTTGAATCCGCTTGTCGACGGCTTGAAGTGACCAAGCGGGACACGGTAATGGCAGAACTTGGCGGTCGTTGAAGCTAGAACTTCAATATTTTTTAGTATCGAAATATTTAAAATTGAGGCTTTTTTTTATTGTTTAGAGCTAGGCGCTTTTGCTCTGGCAGCTGGGGCAGGTGCCGTTAAGTACAACGGTTGAGTGGTTAAGATGGTAACCGCTTTCACTTTCTGCTGAGCTCATTAGCTTATCGACAGAATGTTCCATGTCCATGACCGTTCCACAGCTGTCGCAGGCAAGGTGTATGTGGGGTTCTTTGCGAATTTCGTACTGTGGTTTGCGCTTGGGTACCTTGATGACTTCCAATATACCTAAATCATACATCTGACTTACATTTTTATAAACGGTCGCAAGCGAGATAGTTGGAAAACTCATACGCAAGATCTCATAAAGAGTATCAACATCTATATGCCCTGCTACTTCTATCTCTTCCAATATTGCTGTGCGTTGAGGTGTAACTTTTAATGTATGTTCTTTCAAACGTTCCATATGTTGCATAATATATAACCAACTTATATTTTTAGTATATGTAATTATAGCAAAAGATAATAAAAGAGAATAATAACTAAATGATAAAAATTATTATTTAAGTTTGGAGACTCTATAATGCCGCATATAAAATACATAAGGGTAGAATATGAAACATCTATTATTAACATTGGCAGTCGGAGCAACAGTTATGGCGTCACCATTGGCTAAACAGGCTAAAGATGCAGGTCTTACTGCTATTCCGGCAGATCAAAGTGCAGTGATGAAGCTGATCGATAACCCGAAGAACAAACTTACTCCTGAGAAGATAGAATTGGGTAAAAAGCTCTATTTTGATCCACGACTTTCTAAAAGCGGCCTTATCAGCTGTAACTTCTGTCACAACCTTGGAGAAGGCGGAGATGACGGTGTTGGTGCTGCGATCGGCCACGCTTGGACAGCGAATCCGCATCACCTGAACTCACCGACTGTTTACAATGCAGTATTTGCAGAGAAACAGTTTTGGGATGGCCGTAGTCCTGACCTGGAAGATCAGGCAAAAGGACCTACACTGGCAGCACCTGAGATGGCAGCAACCAAAGAGCACATCGAACAAGTGGTTACATCTATACCGGAGTATGTAGCAGCATTTAAAACAGCATACGGTAAAGATGCGAAGATTGATTTTGCCTCTATCACAGACACTATCGGCCTTTTTGAGCGTACACTTGTAACGCCTTCTCGTTTTGATGACTATTTGAATGGTGATGAAAAAGCATTGACTTCTGCAGAAAAAGCGGGTCTTAAAACATTTATCGATACAGGCTGTACAACGTGTCATACCGGTATTGCCGTTGGTGGCAGCATGCAAGGTTTTGCACTGATCGCACCGTACAAATATGCTAAGGTAGGCGACTTTAAAGGTGATGCGAACGGTCTTGTGAAAACGCCGTCATTGCGTAACATTACAGAGACTGCTCCGTACTTTCATAACGGTGCTATCTGGAGTTTGAAAGAGGCTATCCAGGAGATGGGTCGCATTCAACTTGGTGTTAGTGTCAGTGATAAAGATGCTGCCTCTATTGAGACGTTCTTGAAAGCACTTGAGGGCAGAAAGCCTAAGGTTGATTTTCCTATGTTGCCGGCGAGTACGGCGACTACTCCAAAGCCGGATGTTAACTAATTAAAAGTTCCAGCTTCGGCACATCTTGCATAAAAGTTCAGCTCTCAGCGTACCGATCTGCGCAGTCGGCTAAACATTTTACACAATCTGCACCAAAACATCCTAAACGCTCAGAAGTTTATAAACGAAACTGTGAAAAGTTTGGATTTGAGCTACCGCGGTTTGAGAGTGGAAAAGAGAAAATTGTTTTAAGTAAAAAGAGTAGAGAACTTTTAGGTTATGCGTATCGTTATAAAGATCCTATGGACTTTTGGTCTGACAACTCGAACACAGATCATTAAACACAACTGTTGAATGATTAAGACGATGACAGCGTCCTCTTTCTGCAGCGCACACTAGCCATCCATAGACTGGTTAATGTTACTATCCCCACAATTTCTACACTATTTCAGAGCATACTATCACCATAAAAGAAAAAGGATTTATTATGAAAGCAGGTTCATCTGAATATCAAGCACTGTTAAACATTGTAAAAAAGAATCCCAAGATTACATCATCTGAGGCAATTAACAAATTGCATCATGAGTTAAGGGCAGACAATACCGTTGTAGAGATTCTTAGCCTCCGAACAATAGCTGCTCGGTATCTGAACAACCTTGGGGTTTTTGGCGGGGTTTAACCATTTGATGATGGTGTGAAGATCTTCTTCTTTCATCGCACTGCAACCTGCAGTTGGAGCATCTTCTGATTTACGGATATGAAAGAAGATACACGACCCTGCACCTTTTTTTGCCACTGTGTTATGTTCAACGACTAAACCGATTTTGTACAGATTATCATCTCTTCTCATCCACTCAAAACTTTTTGGATTATCACTACTGTTTTTATCAATGATCTTATTATAATCTTTAGATTGACTGTCATCGACACAGATGAGTTGTTTGTCTGCTTGAAGATAAGGCATTTTTGTTTTAAGTGTTGGTGCATAACCAAATGCTTTTGAGATATGGAAGATACCTGCCGGGGCTCGTCCGTCTCCCTCTTTTTTTATGGGTTCGCCTGCTTTTGGTATAAAACCACGCTCACCGACTCCCCAGGCTAAACCATTACGGCCAATGTTGACAATGATGTTTCCCCCCGCTTGTTTATAGCCATTTTGGCCGTTTTCATAACGTGTTAAAACAGCGTGTGTGTTATTAAAATCATTGCTTACGATCAAGATCAATTGCTCAGACGCGTGTGCAAAATCAAAGGTTAAAAAAAGAGGTAAAAAAAGCTTTGTTATATTATTCATCTATGGTACACTTACCTATATTGGAATTAAAAACAATTATATCGCTAACTAGGTTTAGACTCGGATAAGGATCTTACTCATGAGTATTAAAATTCGCAAAGCAACGGAAAAAGATGCGCCGCTTTTGGCGCAATCGATGTTGGAAAGTTCTCGTTCGGGTAAGAAAAAAGGTCTCTTTGATGTCATCTTTAACACCAGTGACAAAAAAACGCTCCTTGAACGTTTAGAGAATCTAACCACGACACAGACAAAAAGCTATTGTCACTTTTCTAATTTTCTGGTTGCAAGTGTTGATGGTGTTGATGCCGGATTTCTTTGCGGTTATGAACCTCGTATTGCTACCTATGAGATCTTTACAAAGGCGATGGAAGAGCTGGGTTGTGACGGGAGTTATGAAGATCGTCTCACTTCGTACCGTCAGGTGGAACCGCAGTTTGATAAAAAGACATTTTTACTAGACTTTATGGCGGTAAAAGATGAATTCCATGAGTTCTCTGTTTTAAAAGAGTTGGTGCAAAAGAGTCTGCTGACTGCACGACTTAAAGGCTACCGCATGGTTCAGACGATGGTGGAGATCGGTTCTGTTGAGATAATGATGGTCTATAAAAAGCTTGGTTTTAGTGAGATCGATGAACGTCGTAGTAAACACTACGAAGAAGAGTATGGTCGTCCCGGTATAGTCCGTCTGCAGATTCATCTTTAGGAACCTCCCATAGAATACGGCATACTCTCCCTCGCAGCCCCTATCACTGCCATTATCATGGCACTGCTCACGAAACGTGTTTTAGTCTCTCTTTTTGCCGGCATCTTAGTGGGTGAGATCATTATTAACAACTACTCCATACTCAACACACTGTACGCCTTAGTAGACCTTTCAGTATTACTGTTTTCGACACCGTGGATCTTAAAGACCTTTGGATTTATGCTTTTGATGGGCGCAGTTATGCATTTGATGGAACGTTCAGGCGGGGTCAATGGCTTTGTCTATATGTTAAGTCATAAACTTTCCCTTGTAAAGTCAGACCGCGCGGCACTTCTTTTGGTCTATATCATCGGGATCGTTATTTTTATAGAGACCTCTATCACCGTCTTGATTGCCGGAAGTGTCGGACGGCCGCTTTGTGACGCGCATAGTATTTCTAGAGCTAAGCTTGCCTATGTCTGTGACTCGACCTCGGCACCTGTTGGTTCGATCTTGATGTTCAATGGCTACGGGGCGCTGATGTTAGGACTGATCACGGCGCAGATGAGTCTGGGGTTTATGGACGGTGAAAGTGTGGAGTGGCTGATGCAAGCGGTCATGTTGAACTTCTACTCGATCTTCGCCCTTGTCGTCACCTTTTTTGTGATCTGGTTTACGATCGATATCGGGGCTATGCGACATGCGCTTGTGAAACATGAGATAAGCGAGATCCAAGAGGGTGGGCACCCTATGTATATGATCGTGCCTATTCTGTTGATGATAGGCGGTGTCTTTCTCTTTTTGTACATTACCGGAGAGGGCAGCATCTTAAAAGGGAGCGGCTCCAGCTCGATCTTTTATACCATGGTGATGACCTTGACGCTTATGGGACTTTTCTTTGTTATCAAAAAAGTGATGCCGCTTAAAACAGTTGTCCAAGAGAGTCTCAAAGGGATGCGTTCGATGATCGGGATCACACTGATCCTCTTTTTTGCTTTTGCTATAGGGCAGGTGACTAGTGATATGCATACCGGGATATACTTGGCCTCTTATGTCAATGCCGTTTTATCACCTGCCTGGTTGGCTGCGGCTGTCTTTTTACTGGCAGCAGTGATGTCTTTTTCGACAGGGACAAGCTGGGGTACCTTTAGTATTATGGTGCCGATCGCTATTCCTTTAGCGGCTGCGATGGATGCGGATATGGCACTAATCTTAGGTGCGGTTATCTCGGGCGGTGTCTTTGGTGATCACTGTTCGCCTATCTCTGACACCACGATCATCTCTTCTATGGCAACAGGGTGTGACCATGTCGAGCATGTGAAAACACAGCTGCCCTATGCTCTTTTTTCAGGGTTTATTGCCTTTTCTCTTTTTGCACTGTTTGGGATGATGGGATAAATTATGAAAGGAAAACTGCTTCTACTCGAGGATGAGAGTGCACTCAATGAGACCATTACTGAGTATTTAGAAGAGCAGGGGTATGAGGTTGTTTCGGTCTTTGATGGGGATGAGGCACAAGACAGAGTCTATGAAACACCTTTTGATCTTCTGCTTTTAGATGTTAATGTTCCCGGTATAGATGGTTTTAGCCTTCTAAAAACGGCCCGTGAATCAGGAACAAAGACACCGGCTATCTTTCTGACCTCGCGCAGTGCTTTGGCGGATGTGGAAGATGGGTTTGAGAGTGGGGCTGATGACTACCTTCGTAAACCGTTTGCCCTTAAAGAGCTGCTTCTGCGCATCGAAAATCTTTTAAAACGTAATTTCCATCATGAGAGCAGCGATAAAATAGAGTTGGGTGAAAATCTCTATTATGACATTGCAACACTGACTCTCTATAAAAATGGTGAGACGGTCACCTTAGGTGATAAAGAGAGTCGTCTGCTTAAACTTTTTATACAGCGCAGGGGTGAACTGATCGTCCATGAAGTGATCAAAGAGCAGTTGTGGGGTTTTGATGAAGAGCCTAGTGATGATGCGCTTCGGACCTACATCAAACATCTTCGTCAGATCTTGGGAAAGGAGAACATTGTCAGTCACAAACGACTCGGGTATCAATTTCGCTGAAAATAGAACGCTTCGTGCCTTTATCCTTTTGTACGGGGTGATGGCATTTCTTATTTTGGCGCTGATCGGTACCATCTATTATCGCTACTCTAAAGAGTTGATGCTCTCCACTCACCGTCTTTCGATGCAGATCGAGGCGGAGAGTTATATTCCGAGGCTGATGGCATGGAAAGCGTCTGGGGCTGCACGTGAGATGTTCCCAAAAGATATCGCTTACAAGACGGCTATCTATACAAAAAACGGCACAGCTGTTGTCTCTTATTTTGACGTGCCGCTTCAGCGATTTACCCCCGGTATCTATAAAGAAGATGAACACATCCATTTTCTAATGGCCATGGGCTCGTATGGGATGAAAGAGATGCTCTTGGTCTTTGAGACTAAAGATGATGCTCTTTGGCTGAGAGCGATGTGGATGAACTTTCTGCTTTATGGCGGGTTGTTGTTTACAGCACTGCTCTTTCTGGGGATTGTGCTTTCACGTCTTTTTATCCGTCCTATGCGCGAGGCAGTGTTACTGTTAGACAATTTTATTAAAGACACTACGCATGAGCTCAACACACCGGTAAGCACCATCGTGACAAATGTCGAGATGATCGATCAGAGTCTACTTGACGAAAAAATGCTTAAAAAGATTCGACGTATTGACATCTCTGCCAAAACAATTGCTTCGATCTATGATGATCTCACCTATCTTATTTTGCATCACAAGGTGGCAGTGGTCGATGAGCCTTTAGAGGTCAAAGAGGTTGTGCAAGAGCGTCTGGCCTATTTTAGCGACCACTTTGCCCAAAAACAGCTTGAGGTGACAGAGCACCTCTCTTCATGCAAAATGGTTATTGATCGGACAAAGATGATCCGGATCATCGATAACCTGCTCTCCAATGCCATTAAATACAACAAGCGTGGCGGTACGATAGGGGTTGTGCTAGATGAGACAAAATTGCAAGTCAGTGATAGTGGAAAAGGTATAGCGAACGAAAAGTTAGAACATATCTTTGAACGTTACAGCCGATTTGACAAGAGTGTGGGTGGTTTTGGAATAGGTCTACATATTGTAGCTTCGATCGTTAAAGAGTATGGATTTAGAGTTGAGGTGGAGTCACGTCCCCAAGAGGGGACAACGATCACTATTTTTTGGCAATAAACGCTGCTACCGTGTCGATCTGTGCATCATCATACGCTGCGATCTGACCTTTCATCAAGGCTTTCATCGGGCCGCCATACGTTCCGTCTTTATACCCTTTAAGTGCAGTGACGATCTCATCTTTAGACATCTCATTGATGATCTTGCTTTTGTTAAGGGCATGCTTTTCCCCCGCATTACCGTGGCATGAGGCACATTTTTTGTACAGAGCAGCCCCATCCGCCGCCGCCAAGATCGATGTAATTCCTAAAAGTAGTAGTAACGTTTTCATTGTATTTCCTTTGTATCGTTTTATAATGAAACTAATATAATTAATTTAGTTTTCATAAAAAACCCTTATTTGATTTTTTTCTTACCTGTCTCAGTTTTATCATGGTTGTCAACTGTAGTAAATACAATAGTATCACCTTTTTTAGCACCAGTGAAAGAGAACTTAAGCAGTGGGTTTTCAGACATGAAACCACTTGTATCCGCTTCAAATACTAATGTATCGTTTACAGTAGCTGTAATTCTTTTAATGTACTCAGCTTTGATCTGCTTTTTTTCAGCCTCTTCTTTATCAGCCATTAAACTTGTAAACATTGCTTTTACGTGAATAGCACCTTTTTTCTCTTGCGCTTTAATTTTGAATTTAGCCATTTTTTTTTCCTTTATGTTTTATCTGTTTTTTTACTAACTATTGCGTTGGTGGGGTTAGATCAACCTCCACAACCACCAATAGATACATCGATCTCTTTACTTGTAGTCAACAACTTACCATCTCTAGTCTTAGCTACGATTGTAACGACTGCAGTTTGTCTCATTTTAATTCTAAAAGCGTAATCTACTTTTTGACCTGCTGGCACTGAAAATACTACAGTAGCACTTCTAGGATTTGCATCTTGGAAAAGTGCAATTGTTTCAATATCAAGATCACTTGTAAGTTCAATAGGAATAGACCCACCATTTTCAGCAAGCTTAGGAGCTTTAAAACCAATCGCATCAGATTTAGTTGGTGTA
>JBATWM010000001.1:0-1605 GCA_049672605.1 Sulfurimonadaceae bacterium | reverse complement strand
GCCCTTTGTACTCTTTGTTGGGATCGATCTCATACTTGGTATAGGTGCTCTGATCGCTTTTGATGTTCTCGACCAAGGCGCCAAATGTCGTAATGGCGTTATCGGAGATCACTTTGGTCTGTAACATCCGTGCCGCTGTACGGCCAAGGGTTGTAAAGAGAGCACCTACCGGCAGACCGGTACGTTTCAAAAAGGCATTGACAGCCTCTACAACAGGTTTATTGCCTTTGGCATAATTGACCAGCATACATGAAAGCGGCCCGACCTCATAGCTCTCACCGTCATAACGCGGTGCTTTGACCCAGGTGTATTTGTCATCCGGGTTGATGATCTTAGCGGGACCATTGACAGTGTCACCATCAACAAATCCGGTGAACTCCGGTTCTGTTACACCATTGTAAGGTTGAAGCGGTCTGTCACCTTTGTACCATGCATGGGTGACATCTTCTTCGATCTTTCCATCTTCGATCTCATACACCTTGCTCAGATCGCCGTTTTTGATAATCCCCGATTCAAAGAGGTTCTTGTTGCGAGTGAGCAAAAAGGCATCAGCTGACAAGAAGTTTTTCACACCCATACCGCCTAAGACACTCTCTTCTGTTCCATAGGCTTCCGCTGCCATGACCACATCGGCATAATAGGCACGATCGATAAAGTCTTTGACGACCTCATATTTGCTTTTCCACTCAATGAGGCGTATAGGGCTTAACATATCTCTCACACTTGTGATCCCGCCGACGACCAGGCTTTGAGGATGGGGCTGTTTGGCACCAAAGATAGCAAACATCTGTGCTGCAGTACGCTGCACTTCTAACGCTTTTAGATAGTGTGACAGAGCAATCAGGTTCTGTTCCGGTGTGAACCTGTAGGTCTTGTTCCCCCAGTAGGCATTGGCAAACGGCCCAAGTGAACCTTTGCTGGCAAAGCCTTTGACCCGTTCTTGCACTGCTCTAAGCTCATCTTCACCTGTTGCAATTGGGGAGTCCGCATATTTAAAGGCCTCTTTAGACGCTTTGGCGGGGTCGGCGTCAAGTGCTGAGATGATGTCGACCCAGTCAAGCCCGTGCAGGTGGTAGAAATGGACCACATGGTCATGCATGTAGAGTGACTCATTCAAGAGTGAACGCACCAGTTGTGCATTTAACGGCGGTATGACCCCTAGAGCATCTTCAACGGCTTCAACGCCCGCTTTATAGTGCGAATAGGTACAGACGCCGCAGATACGCTGCGCCATCAGTCCTACATCTCTCGGGTCGCGCCCCTGTAAGATAAGCTCGATCCCGCGCCATAGTGTTGATGAAGAGTATGCTTTTTGGACGACATTGTTTTCATCGACTTCGACTTCTATACGCAGATGGCCTTCGATCCTTGTAATAGGATCAATTACTACACGCTTGTTCATTATGACTCCTCCTCATTCTCATTTTTTTTCGCAAAGAGACTTGCTACTGCATGGGCACCGATACCGACAGCCGTTGCTGTTAAGAGTGTTGTTCCGATCTTATCAACGGTCGAGTTAAGCCCCATCACCAGGTGCGATGCGATCGGTTTTTCAAGCGGTCCCATCGTGTCCCAAAAGTTGGGTTCACTGCATCCCATACAGCC